>DATKDD010000227.1:0-4696 GCA_035512875.1 Gemmatimonadaceae bacterium
GCACGACTAGTCTCCGCAGCCATGGATAACAAAGAAAAACTGCTCGCGTCGGCCGCCCGGGTTTTCGCCGAGGCAGGGTATCGGGGCGCCACGACCCGTCGGATCGCCCACGAAGCAGGGGTGAACGAGATAACGCTGTTCCGCCACTTCGGATGCAAGGACACGCTGCTTGCCGAGGCGGTGCGGGTGCATGGCGCGCCAGCGGTCGACATGATCGCGTTGCCGGAGAAAGCGAGCGATCCGTTCGCCGAGCTCCTCGAATGGGGGAAGTCGCAGCACGCCTTTCTGCTGGAGCGCCGGTCGCTGATTCGCACGTGCATGGGTGAACTGGAAGAGCGTCCGGCCGTTGGTCATCCTGCCCAGGAGTATCCGCACGGCACCGCGGCGGAACTGGCGGCGTACCTCACCCGTTTGCGCAGTGGCGGGATGACGACGCTGCCTTTCGATCCTGCCGCATCGGCGTGGATGCTTCTCGCGGCGATCTTCGGTGACGCGATGTGGCGTGGCATTCTCCCGGAGTTGTACGGCGATTCAGCGGAGCACGCGATCGTCGAGTACGTGCGCCTAACACTTGCCAGCATCGGCGTCACGGTCGTGCCGGAAGAAGGGCACGAAACATCGGCTCCACGAGCGCGTACGGCCTAGCGCTCCACGGCACTCATATACGCAAGCGTACGTCACAACATGCATGGATACCGGATTCATACGTTAATTGCCGCGCTCGGTCTGGTGTGGAGCGCTGTCGCGCCACCGGACGCGCGCGCGCAGGAGAATGCCACACCGTTGTCTCTCGATGACGCCATCGTCATGGCCGAGCGGGGCAGCGAGTCGGTGGGCATTGCGCGCGCCGGAGTCACCCGGTCGCGTGGCGAGATTCGGCGCGCTCGCAGCGAGCTCTTCCCACAGCTGTCGGGATCGGCGTCGTACTCGCGCGCACTCGCTTCGGAATTCGAGGGAATATCGCTAGGCCCGCCCGACATGCGCCCTTTGTGCCGGGCGTTTCTGCCGCCCTCGGCAGGCCTGACGCCGGCCGAGCGGCTCGATACGCTCGAGGCGGCGGTTGCCCTCGCCACCGACTGCCAGCCCGACGGCGGCGGAATCGATTTCAGTGAGCTGCCGTTCGGCCGCGAGAACACTTTCCGGCTGGGATTGAACGCCACCCAGACGCTGTTCAGCGGCGGCCGGGTAGTAGCGCAATCGCGCGCCGCGGCGGCCGGGCGCCGCACGGCTGAGATCGCCCTCGCGTCCGCGCGTGCGCAGCTCGTTTTGAACGTGACGCAGGCGTACTACGACGCGGTGCTCAGCGAGCGGCTGCTCGAGATCGCCGAGGCGACGCTGGTGCAGGCCGAGACGACGCTGACCCAGACGCGGCTGGCGCTGCAGGTAGGGACACAGCCGGAGTTCGATGCCCTGCGTGCGCAGGTGACGCGCGACAACCAGCTGCCGATAGTCGTGAGGCGGCGGACCGATCGCGAGCTGGCGCTGATGCGCCTCAAGCAGCTCGTCAGCGTGCCGCTGGAGGAAACGATCCGGCTCACGACCCAGCTCGGCGATACGACGGGAGTTCCTCCGGTGCGGGTCGCTGGCGTGGAGATCGCACCGGCCGACACGGCCGCGTCGACGCGGGCGCCGGTTCGTCAGGCGGCCGAAGCCGTGGAAGTGCAGGAGAACCTGTTGCGCATAGCGGCATCGCAGCGGCTGCCGGCGGTGAGCCTGAGCTCCCAGTACGGCCGGGTGGCCTATCCGGAGACGGGGCTGCCCGGGTGGAGCGACTTCCGCGCCAACTGGAACGTGGGCGTGAGCCTGGCGCTTCCCATTTTCACCGGCGGGCGAATCAGCGGCGACGTGCTGGTTGCCGAGGCCGATCTTGCCGAGCAGCAGTTCCGGCTCGAGCAGGTGGAGGAGCTCGCGCAGCTCGATACGCGCAGCGCGCTGGCGGAATTGGCTGCGGCCGAGGCGCAGTGGCAGGCAAGTGCGGGAACGGTGGAACAGGCTGACCGTGCCTATCTAATAGCGGAGGTGCGGTACCGCGAGGGAATCTCCACGCAGACGGAGCTGTCCGATTCGCGAATCATGCTGCAGCAGGCGCAGGCGAACCGGGCGATGGCAGCGCGCGACCGGGCTGTCGCGAGAGTGCGTGTCGCATTGCTGCGCGACCTTCCGCTCGGAACGGGCGCGCAGGCAGGAGGGGCAGGCGGGCAGGGGAGTGGCGCCACTGGCGGATCGGAAGGTCAATCACAACAGCGGCCGCGTCAGGCGACTACGGCAGCTGCAACCCAGGCAAGCTTCGGAGCGGGCGTACCATGATGGTCGAAACTCGAATCAGACGGCGCCTGTCCCGGCGCGGAGCGATGACGCTCATCGTGGCACTGGCGGCGACCAGCGCCTGCCGACAGAACAGCGACGCCATGGCAGCAGATGGCGGAGTGGTGGAACCGATGCTCGTCGGTGTCGAGAATGTGGCCGTGGCGGAGAGCACTACGCTGACCAGCGGCCCGGCGATTTCCGGCTCGCTCGAGCCGGATTGGTCGGCGACCGTACGGGCCGAGGTCTCGGGAGCCATCGTGCGCACCTATGCGGAACGGGGCGATCGTGTGGCGAGCGGTGCCTTGCTCGCTCGCATCGACGATCGCGCGATCCGCGATGTGTATCTCTCGGCGCGTGCGGCGGTTCGCACCGCGGAGTCGATGGCGGCGCAGGCGAGGCGTGACCTGACGCGCACGGAGACGCTGGTGAAAGCGGGTGCCGTCGCACAGCAGGCGGAGGAACAGCAGCGCGTATCAGTGCAGAACAGCGAGGGCATGCTCGCCGATGCGCAGGCCCGCCTTGCGTCAGCGGAGAAGCAGCTGCGCGCTACCGAGATCCGGGCGCCTGACAAGGGAGTCGTCAGTGACCGGGTGGTGCAGGCCGGCGATGTGGTGCAGCCCGGCGGCGCGCTGTTCACCGTGGTCGATCCGTCGCGAATGAAGATGGTGGCCGCGGTACCGGCGCAGGAGCTGGGCGAGGTGCGCGTGGGCGCTCCGGTGGAGTTCAGCGTGAGCGGCTATCCAGGCCGCGTGTTCACTGGGCGCGTCGCTCGCATCAGTCCGGTCGCCGATCCAACGACCGGCCAGGTGCAGATCACGGTGGAACTGCCTAACACGGCCGGGCAGCTGGTCGGCGGGCTGTTCGCCGAGGGTCGTGTCGCCAGCGAGACCCGTACCGGCATTGTGATTCCCGAGAGCGCGCTGGATGTGCGAGGATTGCGGCCGGTGGTTCGCGTGCTCGAGCAGGGCGCCGTCGCCCGCGTGGAGGTCGAGATCGGGCTTCGCGACGCCGCGACCGACCGCGTGGAGGTCACCAGCGGCTTGTCGGCCGGAGATACGCTGTTGCTGGGTGCGGCGCAGGGCATCGCGCCGGGCACTCCGGTGCGCGTTCGGGCAGCGACCGATCAGCCGGCTACTACATCGCAGCGCCAGTAGACCATAACGACTAACCACGCCACGCTCAGGACGAGGGGAGCCGGCATGCTCATTTCCGATTTTGCAATCAAGCGGCCGCTGATCACCGTCGTCACAATGCTGGCGTTGGTGGTGTTCGGGCTGTTCGCACTGTTCCGGCTGCAAACCGACGAGTTTCCGGAAGTCGCTCCTCCGTACGTGTCGGTGGCGATCGTGTATCCCGGCGCCTCGCCGGAGGTGGTCGAGAACGAGGTGCTCGATCCGGTCGAGGAAGCGATCGCGTCGATCAGCGGCGTGAAGAAGATGCAGGGGAGCGCCGCCGATGGATTCGCGATGGTGCTCATCGAGTTCGTCTTCGAGAAGCCCCTCCAGGAGGCGACTCAGGACATTCGCGATGCCATCTCGGCGGTTAGATCGGACCTCCCACAGGAAATGGAGGAGCCGATAATCCGCAAGCTCAACGACACCGACCGGCCGATCGTGTCGCTGTCGCTGTCGTCCGAGCGGCTGAGCGCCGCCGAGCTGTCGCGGCTTGCCGATCCGGGAATCACGCGAGAGCTGCGATCGCTGCCCGGCGTCGCCGAAGTCACGGTGTTAGGCAAGCAGGAGCGCGAGCTCACCGTGCAGCTCCGGCCGGATGCATTGCAGGCGGCCGGCGTCAGCGTGAGCGAAGTCGTGCAAGCGCTCGGGGCGCAGAATCTCGCCGCTCCGGTGGGCCGCGTGATCGGCGCGCTCGACGAGAAATCCATTCGCCTGCATGGCCGGCTGCAGTCGCCCCGGGAGTTCGAGCAGCTGGTCGTTTCCGAGCGAAACGGCCAGCTGATCCGGCTCGGTCAGGTCGCCGAGATCTTCGACGGCACCGAAGAGCAACGCACGCTTGCGCTGTTCAACACCGAGGAAGCGGTCGGTATCGACATCAAGAAGTCGCAAGGCTACAGCACGACGACTGTTGCCGACGCGATTCTCGAGCGGGTGGAGACGATCCGCTCACAGCAGATTCCGCCGGGTGTGACGCTCGACGTGGTCCGCAACGCGGGGACTCGCGTCGAAGCAGCCGTGAGAAACGTGCAGGTGATGCTTCTCGAGGGCGCCATGCTCACGGTGCTCGTCGTGTTCATTTTCCTCAACTCGTGGCGCTCGACCGTCATAACCGGCCTGGCGCTGCCGGTGTCGGTGCTGGCGAGCTTCATCATGGTATGGGCGTTCGGCTTCAAGCTGGAGACCATGTCGCTGCTCGGCCTTTCGCTGGCGATCGG
>DATKDD010000228.1:0-7529 GCA_035512875.1 Gemmatimonadaceae bacterium
CCCATCGGCACCTGCGACTGCGGCTGCTGCTGCGCGCGCGTTGAGTCGATTGCCGTGCGAACCTTGGCCGCTCTCTCGAGTGAGCGGGCAATTCCGGCGCGGTTCACAGTGTAGTCGTACTTCTCTCGCAGCACCTCGGTGAGCGGCATCGGAACTTCCACGTACGGAGCCTGGTCGACGACGAGCTTGTCCATGTAATTCTCGATCAATTCCGAGGCTACCCGCTCGCGTTGCGCCGGTGCCGGCGCGCTGTCGGCGAGAGTCGGCGGGGCAATTTTGAGCTCGGCCCACACGCGATGCACGAGCTGCGCGAACTGATTACGCGCGTCCGTGAGCTCGGCTGGACTCAATTCGACCTTCGCGCTGTCGGCCTGGTGGAGCACCAGCTCGCCGCGAATGAACTGGCCGCGTGTGAAATCGATCAGCACCGAGTCGGGAGCCTGCGCGGCTTGCTGGCGCATCATCGCCTGCGAGCGCGCCGGATAGGCGGAAATCCATCTCGAGAGCCGCTGCGCCGTAAAGTTGCCCGCGCGCGAGGTCGCGATGACCGTGCGGTCATTTGAGAAGTCCTCCGGCGCCTGCATCACCTTCCTTATCAACTCGGCGGCGCTCGACTTGAACTCGATTCTGCCCGCCTGCTCGACCTCCGCCAGGTACGTGCTCTCAGCCACCTGCACCGCGGAGCCGGCGATGAGGTTGGTGAATTCCTGCAGGTGGTTCTGTTGAACTTCCGCGTAGGGCATGCGGCGGATGATGTGCCAGCCGAACTGTGTGCGAACCGGTGTCCGTGTGATCTCGCCAGGCTGCAGGTTGAACAGCGCCGTTTCGAACTCCGGCACGAACTGCCCGCGCGGCACGATGTAGACTCCGCCCTTCTCCTTGGACCCGGGATCCATGGAGAACTGCTGTGCCAGGGAGGAGAAGTTTTCGGTGGTGGCCTGACGAGCCAACCCCTCGGCCACACGCTGCAAAC
The DNA here is from genome assembly GCA_035512875.1 of Gemmatimonadaceae bacterium. GTDB lineage: Bacteria > Gemmatimonadota > Gemmatimonadetes > Gemmatimonadales > Gemmatimonadaceae > JALZIF01. Next base: position 974 of record DATKDD010000228.1, read on the forward strand.
TGTCCTGCTTGCCCTGACTCAGCCCCTGCTCCGGCACGCCAATGAGAATGTGCGCTGCGGCGATCACATCACCGCGTAGATAGGTAGCCTCGTTGGGCATGGTGTCGATTGCCCACTTCGACTGGACCTGCTCGTGCCACTTGCTCGCACGCTGCTGCGAAAGCATGGCCCACATTGCGTCGTCGACTGTCTCTGGATCGTTGAGCGAGTCGTTGTTCGCCGCCGCCAGGGCGATCAGCTGATAGTTCACCCACAGGTTGGCGATCGTGCGCGCCGCCTCTTCGTTCAGCGGGATTTGCGACGTGCCCAGGAGCTCGGCCAGTCTCTCCGTCGTGAGCTCCTGTGAGCCGGCGCGGGCGACGGTATCTACGTGGGCGGTCATCGCCTCGCGAAAGCCATCGCAACCAGGGAGCAGGACGAGCGATGCCACGAGGGCAAGAGTCAAGCGCTTCATGTCTTCAGGGGACAGTGTGGGGTGTTGGGTCGGCCGACGGATGGAGAGTCCGGAGCGCGCGAACGACTCCGTCGAGTATCTCCATCCCGCCGAGTCTGGTAAGCTTGAGCGATAGCGGATGCATCCGGCGAACATCGGCCTGGAACTGCACCTCGCGGAACGCCGCGGTAAGGCCCTTGAGCCTGGGCGCCGCGTCTTCACGAAAAGTAATACGCGCCTCGTCGCCGCGCACCAGCAATCCTTCTATCCCGAGTCGGCCGCCGATGATCCGTAGCAGAGAGAGAGCGAGAAAGGCCTCGGCCTCGCGGGGAATGGGGCCGAATCGGTCACGCAGCTCCTCCCTCAGCGCTTCTATGTCCTCCACATGGTGCATGGCTGTGAGGCGCCGATACACATCCAGCTTGGCCTCCTGGATGTGAACGTAGTCGTCGGGGAGATAGTGCGGAATGTCCATCGAGACGTCGGACGGTATGAACTTGGGGCCGCTTTCCCCTCGCATGAGCCGGTTGACGGTCTCGTCCAGCATGCGAAGATAGAGATCGAAGCCGACGGCCTGAACAAAACCGGACTGTTCGGGCCCGAGCAGGTTCCCCGCGCCGCGCATCTCGAGATCCTTGAGGGCCACCCTCAACCCCGCACCCAGCTCGGTGTGGTGCTCCAGCACCTGCAGGCGGCGCTCGGCTTCCTCATCGACAGAGTCGGGGACCAGCAGGTAGCAGTAGGCGCGTCGATGCGACCGCCCAACGCGTCCGCGCAGCTGGTAGAGCTGCGCCAGCCCGAAGTGATCGGCGCGGTCGACGAACATGGTATTGGCGTTGGACACATCGAGGCCGGACTCGACGATCATCGTAGAGACCAGCACGTCTACTTCGCCCTCGACGAAGCGGCGCATGACGGCCTCGAGGTCGCGCTCACGCATCTGCCCGTGCGCAACTTCCACCCGGCCGCGCGGGGCGAGGTGGCGCACGCGTTCGGCCATCGATTCGATCGTTTCGACCCGATTGTGAACGAAATAGACCTGGCCGCCGCGGTCGAGCTCGCGCGCGATGCCTTCCTCGATCAGCGCCGCATCCCACGGCTCGACGAAGGTGAGCACCGGCGAGCGGTCGAGTGGCGGGGTCTGAATGAGCGTCATGTCGCGCAGACCGGCGAGCGACAGGTGCAGCGTTCGCGGAATCGGGGTCGCGGTCAGCGTCAGCACGTCGGTCCCGGCGCGAAGCTGCTTGAGCCGTTCCTTGTGCCTGACGCCAAAGCGATGTTCCTCATCGACTACGATGAGACCCAGATCGCCGAAGACGACATCTGCGCTGAGCAATCGGTGCGTGCCGATGACGATGTCGATCTTTCCATCGGCCAGCTTCGCCAGCACGGCGGCCTGCTCCTTTGCCGTTTGAAAGCGGCTGAGCGTGACGACGTGGACCGGAAAGTCGGCTAACCGTTCATTGAACGTGCGCCCATGCTGCTCGGCGAGAATGGTCGTGGGTACGAGCACGGCGACCTGACGACCCGACTGCACCGCCTTGAACGCGGCGCGTACGGCAATCTCGGTCTTGCCATACCCTACATCGCCGACGAGCAACCGGTCCATCGGCCGCGCCGTCTCCATGTCGCCTTTGACCTCGGCAGTTGCCTTACGCTGGTCGGGGGTGTCCTCGAAAAGGAAGGACGATTCGAGCTGCCGTTGCCAGGCCGTATCCGGTGCAGCCGGGGGCTTGGCCGCCACCTTGCGCCTCGCATAGAGATCGAGCAGTTCGAGCGTCATTTCCCGCAACGCGGCGCGCGTCTTGTCGCGCTGCTGGGCCCATCGCCGGCCACCGAGTTTGTGCAGACGGGGCGGTACCGCATTCGTGCCGGCTTCGGCTGCGCGGTATCGCTCGATCTGGTCGATGCGATAGAGCGGAACGTTGAGCCTGTCCCCCCCCTCGTACTCGATGACCGCCACTTCGACCATGCTCTGGCGGACGAATACGCGTTCGATGCCGCGATAGATTCCGATCCCATGCTCGAGATGGACCACGTAGTCGCCGACCTTGAGCGTGGTGAGGGCATCGACGGCGGCGCCCGACGCATAACGCCGCTGCCGTCGAATGCGCCGGTCACGGCGGAATATCTCGTGGTCGGTGAGCACCCTCAGGCCGCCGGTGCCCGACGATCCTGACGGCACGAGGAAGCCGCCATCGAGCACGCCAACGGCGACGCCGGCGCCGACCGGCCCGTGCTCGGAGAGCAGCTCCTCCAGGCGCTCCGCCTGACCGGCATTGTCGCAGAGGATGAGCGTGGGCATCGGATCGTCGGTGAGCTGGCGCAGCCGCCGCATGTCGCGCTCGACCGTTTCCGGCGGCAGCACGCCGAAGTTTATCTCGGGCGCTACGGTCTCGAGGGCGTCGGTCGGCCGGATGTCGATCGTTCCGAACGCCAGCATCCGCCGCAGCGTCTCGTCAGGCGATGCGAACAGCTCGGCGCGCGACGGCGCATCCTCCCCCCGCCGTCGCGCCAACTGGATGTGGTGCTCGGCCTCGTCCCAGGTGCGTCGCAGCTCGGGCTCCAGATGGGTGCCAGCCGGCAGTAGCAGAAGCGTGTCGGGAGGCAGCAAGTCGAGCAGCGACCCTCGATGCCCGTCTTCTTCGTCGTCAGGCGCCGAATGGCTTTCGACCGGAAGCACGACCGCGACGTCGGCGTCGCGCGTGGAACGCTGGGTCATTATGTCGAAGTGGCGCAGCGATGCCAGCTCGTCACCCCAGAGCTCCGCGCGAACCGGGTGAGCCATTCCGAAGCTGTAGATGTCCAGAATGCCGCCGCGCACGCTGAACTGCGCCACGTCGTCGACTTCGGAAACGCGCTCGAAGCCGAGGTGTTCGAGCCGGGCGGTGAGCTCTTCGAGCCTGTGCATCTCTCCCTGTCGCAGCTCGATCCGACCCGTGGCGAGAGCGCCTGGGAGGCGCGTGCGCTCGAGCATGGCGCGTGCGGTGGTAACGAGCAGTCGCGTTTCACCGCGCGCCAGGCTGGCGAGTGTTTCGACGCGCTCCCCTGCTACCTCGAGGTGAGGCTCGACTTCACCGAACCCTTCACGCGGCGGGTACAGCACCGCCCCGTTCTCCTCCAGCACCTCGAGATCGGAGAGCCATCGTTCGGCATCGGGTAGCGTCTCGGCAACCACGACGATGAAGCGCGACGATCCGAGTTCTCTGCTGAGCGCCGCGCACAACACAGCACCCGCCGAACCCGCCAATCCGCCCGTCGTTCGCCGCTCACCCGGGGCCGGGAGCGTGTTCGTGAGGCGCGTGAATGCAGCGAGCGAGGTGAGAGCGTCGAGAACGAGCGGGAGCGGCAAGCGGGGATCTGGGGTCGGAGGGCGAGGGTCGGGCGCACCTCGAATCTAGCGGCAGTGAGGCGATTTCCGACTCGCGCTCAGATGCCGATTTCAACTGATTTTCGTTCTCCTCGTTCCGGCGATGGCGGATTCCGTTAGCAGAAGCGCGATTGCCAGCAAGATCAGAGGCATGCCAATCGACCGGCGGGGTGCGCTGTCGAACACCTGGGTCATGTGCTCGCGCGCTGAAGTGGTGACGATCGCGTCGCGGCTTCGGAGCAGCGCGCGGAACGCGGTCGGGTCGAGTCGCCGAAGCTCCGACTCTTCGGGCTCGGGGTTGGCCACGACCGCACCCACGCGATCCTCGCCGCGCAGAAAAAAGTAGATACCTGCCCGCGCGGGGAGGGTGACCGAGTCGCCGGTGATTGGGATTCGAGAGCCGTCCAATAGCTCGAGGGCCGTCGCAGCGGCCGCTTTCGCGACGGTAGCGCCGGGATTCACCGATATCGACGTGCCCTCCGCGGCGAGGGCGCGGGAGACCACCTCGGCCAACCAGGGTACGAACGCTGCGCGGATCGGCAACGTCGTCGCCTCCGGCAACAGCGGGGAGCCTACGAGTACGTAACCCTCGTCCCGAACGATCCATGGGGTACCACCGGCGGTGGCGAGCGTTTCGGCCACGGCGCCATCGCGGGCGATGAGCGGGTAGCGGAGCGCCACACGGATCCGCTCGCCTGACGAGAGCGCCGTGCCATCGGCAGTGTCGCCGGCGGCGATGACACTGGCGGTATCGCGCCGCGCGGCGCCAAATCGCCACGGGACGTTCAGCCGTTCCAGCGCACGATTCGCCGCGCCGAGCCGCACCGGATCGGATGGCGCGAGAAGAAGCGCGGGAAGCCGTGTCGCTGCGTCCGCCGCTACGATCTGGATCGGTCCGCCAATGGCGACACGCTCGGTCTCGGCCAGTGCCTCGACGGCCGTGCGAACGAATTCCCCGGCGCCGGGGTGAACGGTCACCGCGGGCGCCGGACCGATCCAGGCCGCAAAGTGACGCGCGTTGTCGCCCAGCATCTCGTCAGGCTCGAGCTCGACCGACCCGGCCACCCACCCCCGACCGGCCGGAGCCGCGCGCACCGTCACCTCCTCGTCGCGCGCGGCGGTGCCGCGCGCCAGGGTGCGGCCGTCCAGCGTTATGCGATAGGTAGCGGAGTCGGGCGTCAGTATACGCGCGCGCACCGCCCCGCGCGGGGTCCATCGGAGTGGTACGGCCGCGGCGCTGACGACGCCGCGGTTTGCCGGCGGTGATGCGCCGGGGATCCACGCCCGTACGCGCGCGTCCCCCAACGACAGCGGATCCGGCCAACTCGTAGCCTGCGCATCGGTCACGAGCACCACCTCGCGCTCGGGAAGCCCGCCCTGCGCAACGAGCGCCGAGGCCGTCATGAGCGCCCGGGAGGGGCTGCCGGCGCCGGCAAGTGGCTCCACACGGTCGATCGCCTCCAGAACCGCGCTTCGCTCGCCACCGTGCACACTGCCGTCCGCCGTAACGAGCCAAAGCCGGTCGTCCACGCCGCTCAATCTCGCCACCGCCCGTGCACGCTCGCGCAGCCGCTCGAGCTCCGGCCGGCCCGCGACTATGGCGGTGGTGCTCAACGAGTTGTCGAGCACGATCGCAAGCGCCGTTGGCGCGTGACCGCTCCCCTCCAGCCGCACCACCGGCCGCCCCGCCGCCATAACGACCGCCAACACCGCCGCCACACGCAGGAGCATGAGCAACAGGTTGCGCAGGCGGAGTTTTCGACTGTGCTCCCGCTCCGCGCGCGCCAGATAGCGCACGGCGGGGAAGTCGACGCGCGTGCCGATCCGCCGCCGCATCAAATGGATGAGGAGCGGCACCGCCGCGGCGGCGGCGGCGATGAGGTAGAGCGGTGTGAGGAACGCGATCACGCCTGGCGCTGTCGATGGGCGAAGGCGCGGCGCAGCGGCACGCCGAAGGGTGAATCGGTCGAAACGATCTCGTAGGCTGCGCCCACCGACGTGAGGGCGGAGCGCCATTCCTCCAGCGCCTCGACTACCGTGGCCCGATAGGCGCTTCGCACTTCGGCGACGGTGGCGGGGATCTCGTCGCCCGATTCAGGATCGACGAAGATCGCTTCGGTCGCTTGGGGCAGTTCGCGCTCGGCCGGATCCATGATGTGAAGCACCGTGACCTGGTGGCCCGCCTGCCGCATGCCGCGCAGCACTCCAAGCACGGGGGCGGGATCGAGGAGGAGATCAGAAACGAGAACGATCATTCCCCGGCGCGAAATGAGGCGGCCGGCCGCCTCGAGTGCTTCTGGAGCGTGGGTGGCACGCGCGGTCCCCGGGTCATTGAGCGCTGCAACAAGACGGCGCCAATGATTGGAGCGTGACCTGGGCGGCAACGACGAACGTACGCGGTCGTCGAACCGAATGAGACCAACCGCATCGTGCTGGCGCAGGAAGAGGAGCGCAAGCGCGGCCGTCAGTCGTTCGGCGTAGGCGAGCTTGGTTAGGCGGGCCGGCGCGCCACTCCAGTCCATCGAGCGGCTCACGTCGAGTACGAGCGTTGCGCGAAGGTTGGTTTCTTCCTCGTACTGCTTGACTACCCAACGGTCGAGTCTCGCGGCGATACGCCAGTCGATATACCGGAGGTCGTCGCCCGGCTGATATGGACGATGCTCGGCGAACTCGACCGAGAAGCCCTTTCGCGGCGACCGATGAAGCCCTGTGAGAAATCCGTCCACGATCCAGCGCGCGACGATCTCGATATG
>DATKDD010000229.1:0-5600 GCA_035512875.1 Gemmatimonadaceae bacterium
TGTCGACCAGCGTGTTGTCGAGCAGCGTCCAGCCGAGCGCCGTCGCAATGCGCTGCGCCACCTCGGAGCCCCCGGAGCCATACATGCGAGAAATGGTGATCACGGCCATGACGAACTACTCCTCCGCCGCAAGCCGGCGGATGCGCAGGTGCTCGGCGATCCCGAAGCCGAGTGCCTCCCAGGAGGCGTTGGACAGGGGATTGTCCGCGGCGTTATGAAGGCGCAGCTCGTCGAGGCCTCGGGCGCGGCACCAGCTCTCGGCGGCGCCGAGCAGGGCGCGCAGCACGCCGTGGCGGCGCGCTTCGGGCCGCACGAACACGGACGAGATGTACCCGTAACGATCCGGGTACAGCAGTGGGTGGCCGGCACTATCCACACATCGCAGAATTCCCGCCACCTGGCCGGCCCGTTCGGCGAGCAGGATGATCTCCCTGGGCGACTTGAGCTGGGCGAGAAAGAGCTTCTGCGCGCGGCTGTGCATGTCTCGGCGCGTTCGGCCATAAATGATGTTGTCACGATGCTCGGTGATGAGCGCCAGGCGCAACGCGACGACCAGGTCGAGATCGTCGGGGCCGGCCTGACGCACGCGCACCTCCGCACGCGTGGCCGGCATCAGGCCGAGAAGCCGCCGCCGAACAGATCCTGGTTAGGCCGCCGCCGCTCGGGGGCGGTGGCGCGGCCGTATCGCCCCGCATCGCTGCGTGAGATCTTCTTGCGCGCGACCAGCGCTTCGAGAACCAGCTCGCAGGCGGCGACGGTACCGGGTGCGTCGCCGTCGGTGGCGAGTCCCACCTTGCGAACCAGCGCGACCAGACCGGCGACGCGCTGAAACCCCTCGAGCATCGCCCGAGCGCCCACTTCGTCCCCCACCTCGAGCGCGTTTCCTTCGTCGAACCAGATGACCACATCGTCCGTGTTGGACCCCCCGGCACGATCATCGAACACGGCATCGGCTGCGCGACGGATCAATTCGCGCGCGATGGCGTGGCTGCCGATCAACTCCCCCTCGTATTCGAGCTCGATCTTCCCCGTAATCGCGGGAAGCGCGGCATAGATGTCGCCGATGCGCGGAACGATTTCCTCCTCCTCCGTGCGCAGCGTGCGGCGTTCGGCGTTGGAGACCGCGAGCTCGGTGACGGTGATCGGCATGCGCTGCGAAACGCCCGATCGCTTGTCGATTCGCTTGTCGGTGCGCGCCTCGAAGGCCACTCGTTCTATCACTTCGGAAACGAGGTCCGGAATGCGCACCGGCTGCTCGCGCCCGATCCACGCCTCCTGCCGGGTGATCGCCATGCCGAGCTCCACGTCCTCGGGGTAATGCGTGAGGATCTCGCTGCCGATCCGGTCCTTGAGCGGCGTTATGATCTTGCCGCGCGCAGTGTAATCCTCGGGGTTGGCGGTAAAGCAGAGGAGCACATCGAGCGGAAGCCGCACCGGATAGCCTTTGATCTGAACGTCGCCCTCCTGCATGATGTTGAACATCGCCACCTGGATCTTGCCGGCGAGGTCGGGCAGCTCGTTCAGTGCGAAGATGCCGCGGTTGGCGCGGGGCAGCATTCCGTAATGGATGGTCAGCTCGTCGGCGAACGCATGGCCGCCGCGGGCCGCCTTGATCGGATCGAGATCGCCGATGATGTCGGCCACGGTCACGTCAGGCGTCGCCAGCTTTTCCACGTACCGCGCATCCCGGCCCACCCAATCGATTGGCGTATCGTCGCCTGCTTCGATCAGGCGCAGCCTCGCGAATCGGGAAATCGGCGCGAACGGATTGTCGTTGATCTCGCTGCCCTCGACGATCGGCGTCTCGGCGTCGAGCAGCGTGGCAAGGGCGCGGAGCAGCCGGGACTTTGCCTGTCCGCGGAGGCCGAGCAGAATGAAGTTGTGCCGCGACAAGACCGCGTTCACCAGCTGCGGCACGACCGTTTCCTCGTAGCCGATCACCCCTGGAAACAGCGGCGCATCGTTAGACAGGCGGGCAAGCAGATTGGCACGCATCTCGTCCTTTACGGAACGGCATGCGAACGAAGGGTCGGCCCAGGTTGAACGGCGCAGGGCGCCGTAGGTGCGGGGAAGCGACGACAATTAGAGACTCTCCTGGTTCGGCGGTGGAGTCGCTTGCGGCTCGAGCGGGCCGCTACGGGCGACCGGCTCGAGCGTGACGTCCACCAGATTATCGTAGAACACCGCGCCGGCGCCGAGATCGGTCTCGCGCTGCGAGGTGGTATCGTTGGCGTTTCGCCCGTCGGCGGCGAACTTGGTCCACCATATCGACGGGGCCCAGACGGTACCGGGGCGAATTCCGTCCTCCACCCGGGCCAGTGCCGAGAACGCGCCGCGGTCGTTATGTACCGTGACGCGCGCGCCGGCGATGATTCCCCGCGGCGCGGCGTCGTCGGGGTGGAGCAGCAGCTCGGGCTCTCGCGCCGCGCGCCGCAGCGCCGGCACGTTGACGAAGGTGGAATTGAGATAGGTGTGTGCCGGCGATGACACCAGGGTGAGCGGAAACCGGGCAGCAAGATCGGGTACGCTCTCCGGAAACTCGTATGGCGGTACGAAGCCGGGAAGCGGATCGAGCCCCATCGCCTCCAACCGCTCGGAGTAGAGCTCGCACTTGCCGCTCGGTGTCGGAAAATCGCCACTGGCGAACGGCGCCCACGGCTCGGGGACGTTGAGCCGGGCCCAGCCGTTCTCGAGCAGCCGCTCGAACGTGATGCCGCGCATGCGCTCGTGCTTGCTGTCCAGTGCCTGGCGGATCATCGTTATGTCGTCATCGCGCATGCACGGATCCGTCAGTCCGAGCCGCGCCGCGAGCAGTCGGAAGATTTCGGTGTTGGGCTTCGATTCGCCGACCGGAGCGATCGCCGGCCGGTTGAGTGTTGCATACAGGTGGCCGTAGGCGAGGTGAATGTCCCAGTGCTCCAGCTGAGTCGTCGCCGGCAGTATGAAATCGGCATAGTCGGCGGTGTCCGTCTGAAAGTGCTCGAGCACCACCGTGAACAGATCATCTCGGCGCAGGCCTCGCGTAACGGTGTTGCGATCGGGCGCCACCGCCGCGGGGTTGGAGTTGTAGACGACGAGTGCCTTCACCGGCGGGCCGCCGATCCCCGCGTCAGGCGTGGTGAGAGCTTCACCGAGCCGTATCATGTTGATGGTTCGGGCTGGCGGCCCTAGATCCGGCCTTTCGAGCGCCGCCGAGTTGAAGGCAAAGGTGCTGCTGGTGCTCAGCTGTACGCCGCCGCCCGGCTCCCGCCAGTGGCCGCTGACAGCCGGCAGGGCGGCGATCGTGCGCACCGCCGCAGCGCCCCCGCCGTGACGCTGCAGCCCGTAATTCATCCTGATGAATGCCGCACGCGCACTGCCATAACGCCGCGCAAGCCTGACGATCGTCTCTTCCGGAAGCCCGGTAATACCCGCGACTCGGTCCGGCGGATACTCGCACGCCCGCACGCGCATCTGCTGCCAACCCACCGTGTGTCGTGCCAGGTAGTCGCGGTCCTCGAGTCCTTCGGCGAACATCACGTGCATGACGGCGAGTGCGAGCGCGGCATCGGTGCCGGGACGGATCGGAATCCACTCATCGCATTGCGCCGCGGTGCGCGTGCGGATCGGGTCGATGGCGATGACCGGCGCTCCGTTGGCCCGCGCCTCGAGTACGAACGGCCACAGATGCGGATTGGATGTGAGGGTGTTGGTCCCCCACAGAATGACGAGGTCGCTACATGGCATCGATTCGCCATCGGCGCCCATCTTGGCGCCGAGCGTGTACTTGAGGCCGGCTTCGCCAGCGGTAGAGCAGATAGTGCGGGCGAGCCGCGATGCGCCTAACGCGTGAAAGAAGCGGCGGTCGAGCGAGCTGTTCTGGATGAGTCCGAGCGTGCCGCTGTAGGAATAGGGAAGCACTGATTCCGCCCCGTTCTCTTCGACAACGTCACCTAGCCGCCTGGCGATCTCGTCGAGCGCCTCTTCCCAGCTCACTGGCGCAAACCGACCCTCTCCCTTGGCGCCGATGCGGCGCAGCGGCGTTAGCAGGCGCTCGGAATGATATGTCCGATCGAGGTAGCGGTTCACCTTCGCGCAGAGAAAACCCTGCGTCACCGGATGCGCGGGATCCCCCCGGATGCATATTGCGCGCCCGTCCTGGACGGTCACCAGGGTGGCGCAGGTATCAGGGCAGTCGTGCGGGCAGGCGCCACGTACCTGGCCCGAGGGGAGAAGTTCGGGTAGCGCGATCGGCATCGGCGGGTCGCGTGCGATGTAGGGTGCGCTCGCAACATACCGCCCGCGCACGCGGGCGGGTAGCATTGTTGCTACGCCACACGCGTTCGCGCGGCGATTGCCTCCAGCGCAATCGCCGCACCGCCATCCATGCCCTGTGCGCCAAGAAGGAGTACCAGGTCGCGCGCGCCCGCTTCCTCGAGCAGCGTGGCGACGGCGGTTCGAACCGCTGGTTCTGTCTGAAAGGTGATTCCACGTTCCCGCAGCGCATCGTATGCAGCGGAGCTCTCCTCATCCGCGACGCAATTCCTCTCGTCCGTCTGGTCATCGCTCGTCGTGACGATGAGCTTCCCCGGCATGCTCGCGAGGCAGGCGGCAAGCGCCTCGGCGTTGCATCGGTTGATCGACGCGCCGCGCGCTCCGCGCACGGCATAGACGACGAACAACCGCTCGTGAGGAATCGCCGCGGCCGTCTCGAATACTGCGAGCATGCTGGCCGGATTCCCGACGGTGTCATCGAGAACGACCGGGTCTCGCGGGTGGACTACCTGCATGCGCCGGCGAACCGGTGGCATGGTGGCGAGCGCGCGCCGCGCGGCGTCAGGTGCGGCTCCGGCGAGCAGCGCTGCCGTGGTGGCGAGTGCGGCGTTGGTTACCTGCTGGCTCCCGAGCAGCGACAGTTCCAGCGGAAGCGTCAGCGGCTCCAGGGTGCTGCCGTCCGTACGCATCAGCGGCTGGCGCACCACCAGCTCGAACCGGGAGCCGGACGCGCCTAACGTCAGGGCCTGCACAATGACGTCCAATTCGTCCGCCCCTGTCGTGCCGACTCGAACCAGCGGGCGACGCAGTCCGCCGGTGACGGTGCGGACCGTGGCATCATCGCCGTTGAGCACCAGAGGGGCGCCGTCCGCCAACATCCCGAAAAAGCGCGTCTTGGTGCGGATGTAGTGCTCCGGCGTCGGATGGAATTCCAGATGCTCGTCATCCACGAGATTAGTAAGGATTCCCATGGCGAACACCAGGCCGGCCACGCGCTCCTGCACGATTGCGTGAGTGGTCACCTCCATCAACGCGAGGCTGGCGTCCCGCTTCAGGAACGCGCTCAACGCGGCGTGAATCTGCGTCGCCTCCGGCGTGGTCATTCCGGTGTCACGCACATCCGCGCCGAACCGCACGCCAAGGGAGCCGATCACACCGGCCTGGAGTCCCGATTCGCGAAGAACGGCTTCGAGCAACTGCGCAGTCGACGTCTTTCCTAACGAACCGGTGATCCCGATGAGCGGCAGCGCGCGCGCCGGGAAGCCGTGAAAGGCCGCGGCGAGTGCCGCCAGCGCGCGTCGAGGGTTGCCGCTGAGCAGAGTCGGCACGCCCGGAACCGGTGCCGA
>DATKDD010000230.1:0-5176 GCA_035512875.1 Gemmatimonadaceae bacterium
ACTACTGCGATTGTTCTCCCACGGCGTTGCAGGATTTCGTTCCCCTCCCGAACTTGCACCCGTGACAACCTCCACCGGAGAGTCGCGATGAACGTTCGTGCGATCAAGGCCCTGTGCCGTAGACTCACCCTGCTTGGGGCGCTCAGTGCCGCGGCGTTGCCACTAGGTGCACAGAGCTCCGATCCCCGTTTCGATGCCGCTCGCGACACCATTCGCGCGATCATGGAGGCGAACAATGTCCCGTCGATCTCCGTCGCTATCGCACGAGGCGATCGCATTCTCTGGGAGGAGTCGTTCGGGTACGCGGACAAGGAACGTGCGATACGTGCGACGCCGCGCACCATGTACTCGCTGGCGTCGATCTCCAAGCCGATCACCGCAACCGGGCTCATGATTCTCGTCGAACGGGGTAAGGTGGATGTCGATCGGCCAGCGAACCGCTATCTGGGCGCGGCAAAGTTGCGCGCCTTCGAAGGATCGGCGGACGCCGCGACGGTGAGGCGTCTGCTCACGCATACCGCCGGGCTGCCGCTGCACTACCAGTTTTTCTACGCCGGCGGCCCGCCCCCGCATTCGATGGACACGGCCATCGCACGTTATGGCGTGCTCGTGTACCCCCCGGGCGAAAGGTACTTCTACTCCAACCTCGGCTACGGCATACTGGACCACATCATCGCGCGCACGTCGGGCATGAGCTACTCCGACTTCATGCGGAGCGAGGTGTTCGCCCCACTCGGTTTCCCGGACATGACGGTGAGTGACGGAGCTGGACTTGGCGAGCGGGCCGCGGTGCGCTACGACAACGAAGGGCAGCTTATTCCGCCGTACACGTTCGACCACGTCGGCGCATCCGGCGTATACGCCAGCGCGCACGATCTCGTCAGGTTCGGACAGTGGCATCTCGGGGTCGCGCTCCAAGGTGCGACTGACGTGCTGTCGCCACAGACGCGGGCTCGCATGCAGGCTTCCGATGCATCGGCCGGCGAGGCGGGAGTCGCCCGGGGTTGGGGGTGGGGGATAGCGGAAGACGATCACGGGTTGCGGCGCATCTCGCACGGCGGAGGTATGCCCGGAGTCGCGACCGTGCTCATGCTGTACCCCGCCGAGTCGCTCTCGGTTGTCGTGCTGGCCAACACATCGGCGGTTCCGACGGCACGAATCGCCGCGGCAATGACCGCCGCCGTGGTCCCTCGTTATGCGAGAGAGCGTGATGCGCGAGCGGAACGGGCTCGTCAGGCGCTGGCGGCCCAGGCGACCGGCTCTTCCGCTTCCGCTGCCGCTGACAGCGTCCCGCGCCCGGCGGCGCTCGTCGGACGTTGGAGCGGGATGGTGCTGGTGCCTGGCGACCCGGTTCCCCTGACGTTCGACATCCCGGTCCGGGGAGCAGCCCGCGTGCGCGTGGGGAGCCAGCCGGAAACCGAGCTTGCTGTCCGGATCCAGGATGCGGATAGCGGGCAGCTGACCGCCCGATTCGAGGCTGAGATTCTTGGCGCGGATGCGGCAGGCCCCGAAGCCAGGGGATTGCACACGGTGGCCATCACGCTCAGGCTGCGCGGGAATGCGCTTTCCGGATGGGCATCAGTCCTAACGACCCGGGAGCTCTCGTATGGCGCGGTATCGTACCGGGTCGAGATGGCTCCTCGAGAGTGATCGGCAGATCGGTATCCATTCGGGGGCGATGGTTCATTCGTGATTCAGGGGCCACTGCCCGGTCGCGGTGCGTCATCGGAGTCCGCTTTCCGGAAGACGGCCCGCGCGGGCGCCCCCTCGTGTCCCGCTACCTTCAGCGGTAACACGATCACGTCGTAGTCCCCGGCACTGATACCCTCGAGCGCCAATCCTTCGACGATAGGGATACCCTTGCCGAGGAGGATTCGATGTGTCAACGGCGCGGGTGAACCGAACTGCTCGGCCGAGATGTAGTCAACACCGACAAGCCTCACGCCGGCATCGGCCATCAGCTGCGCAGCATCCGGGGCGATGTAGGCGAAGTCGCGATGGAAATCGGACGACGCCATCCAGCCACGCAGCGAGCTCCGTGTGCGAAAGATCACCCGCGGCGCACCCCTCCACTGGTGGCGCTCGAGCTCCGCGGCGTCGATCGCCTGTACGCTATCTGGAATGTCGATCACTCGCGCCGGTCCGATCAACGACTCGAGCGGTACCCGGTCGATCGATGCGCCGTCGTGCACGAAGTGCATAGGGGCGTCGATGTGCGTTCCGCTGTGCGCGCCCAGCGACAAAACGGACAGCGTCAGGGCGTCGCCTTTACGCATGTCCATGAGGAATTCGAACCGCATAGGGGCATCGCCCTCGTAGATCGGCGTCGTCGACGGATCGAGTGTCGCCGTTACATCGATCCACCCGGTCGAAATCAACCCTTCCGAGTTGCCGGTGCGAGACGCTTCCCGCTCGGGTGACGTGCAAGCCGCCGCGGGCATTAGCAAGCAGAGAGCGATCGCCCAACGAGTCCGACTGCATAGTGTGCGCATGTCAGGTCCCCTGTCGGCTTGGAGCTTCAAGGTATGATGCGAGGTCAGGCGCGGCACTCAGAGCGCCAAACCCAGAAGCATTGTGAATCCCAGCCCCGCGATCCCAATGATGGTCTCTGCCACCGTCCACGTCTTGAGTGTCTGCGGGACAGTCATGTTGAAGAACTCCTTGATGAGCCAGAAGCCGGAGTCGTTGACGTGCGAGAGCACAAGTGATCCGGCGCCCGTAGCAAGTACCAGCAGTTCTGCGTTGGTACCGGGCGTCGCCAGCGCGATAGGCGCTACGATTCCGGCGGCGGTCGTCATCGCCACTGTCGCCGAGCCGGTGGCCACGCGTATCAGCGCCGCCACCAGCCAGGCAAGGATCAGCGGCGAGGCCTGTGAGCCAACTGCCACCTCGGCAATGGCGCGTCCCACACCGCTCTGCACCAGCACCTGGTTGAAGCCACCGCCAGCGCCGATCACCAGCAGTATGGTTGCGGTTGGCCCCAGGCAGTCGTTGCAGAACTTCATCACTTCTTCTCGTGTGAAGCGACGCGGCCGACCGAGAGACCAGAACGAAAAGAGCAGTGCGAGAAGCAGCGCCACGATCGGGTGACCGACGAAATGCAGCCCTGCGCGCACGGAGCTGGCCGGGTCGAGCGTGATGTCCGCGGCGCTGGCGAGGAGCATCAGGAATACGGGAATCAGCACCGTGAACAGCGAGATTCCGAACCCCGGCATGTCCTGCACCGACTCGCCTTCCAGCTGCCTTGCTAAAGGATTCTCCGCCGGAAGTACGATCCGGGGCGCGATCCACGTGGCGAAGATGGGTCCTGCGAGCGCGGCTGTCGGGAGACCGACGAGCAAACCGTACAGAATCGTAAGCCCGACATCAGCTTCGAATTCATTGACGGCGAGCATCGCTGCCGGATGTGGCGGCAGCATGCCATGCACCACCGAAAGCCCGGCGACCAACGAGATGCCGATCTTCACCAGCGAAATTCCCGTGCGTCGCGCTATGGTGAACACGAGGGGAATGAGGAGTACGAACCCCACCTGGAAGAAAACGGGGATCCCGACGATGAAGGCGACGATCATGATCGCCCAGTGCACACGCCGCTCGCCGAAGAGGTCGATCAGGGTGTTCGCGATGCGTGTCGCGGCACCCGACTCCGCCATCATCTTTCCCAGCATGGTGCCGAGTCCGAGCACTATGGCGATGAAGCCCAGCGTGCGGCCCACGCCATCCTGGAACGCCTGCACGGCGGTGCCGAGCGGCATCCCGGTCGCCACGCCCAGGCCAAGCGAGACGGTTACAAGAGCAATGAACGGGTGCAGCTTGGCGCGCGCGATGAGAACGATGAGCGCGACCACAGCGACGAACGCGTAGATGAGCAGGCGAGTATCAGTCGTCATGCGCTTATGCGGGAAACGAGACTGGCGACGATGTCCTGCGGAGACTGGCGTATGTCACACACCCAGGCGCCCTCGTCAGGCCCCGGCTCCTCGAGCGTGGCGAACTGGCTCTCCAACAGCGATGGATTCCTGAAGTGGCCGCGCCGGCCGGCGAGGCGCTCGGCGATCAGCGCTCGCGGACCTTTCAGAAACACGAACTGCAGTTCTCGCGATGGTGTGCGAAGGATGTCCCTGTACGATCGCTTGAGCGCGGAGCAGGTCATCACCAGCCCGGAACCGGCCTCGTGCGCCTCGCCGATCCGTTCGGCGAGCGCGAGAAGCCACCCCCTGCGGTCGTCGTCGGTGAGCGCGATTCCGCGTGACATGCGCTGAACGTTCTCGGGGGGGTGGTACGCATCCCCTTCGATGAAGTCGATGGCAAGTGCCTGGGCGAGCGCCACGCCGATCAAGCTCTTGCCGGAGCCGGCAACGCCCATGACGACGTAGTGGCCTCTGTTCACTACATCCATCGATTCATGCGCGCCGGGGGCCGAGGTGACGTCGAGCTACCGGGATGGCGTTATGCGTGCCGCGCGACGATCGTCGGCATCGCGCTACGGTTCGCGGTATACGCGTACGTAATCCACGATCATCTGCTGCGGAAATGTCGTCGACGCATCCGGATCGCCGGGCCAGTGTCCACCGACCGCGACGTTGAGCAGGAGAAAGAACGGGCGATCGAATACCCACTCCGCCCCCGGCGGGAGGTCTGCCGGCGTCAGGCGATGATACTCGCGCCCGTCTACGAACCAGCGAATTTCGTTCGGCCGCCATGCGACGGCGAAGACGTGAAAGTCGTCTGCCCAGGCGCCACTCGCCAGTGTGTCGGCCCGGCTGATGCCGTCGGCGCCGGAATAGCCGGGGCCGTGAAGCGTGCCATGCAGGATGGCCGGCTCGCGTCCGATGTTTTCCATGATGTCGATCTCGCCGGACTGCGGCCAACCTACCGAATCGATGTGCGCGCCGAGCATCCAGAAGGCCGGCCAGAGTCCCTGCCCGCTCGG
This sequence comes from Gemmatimonadaceae bacterium, assembly GCA_035512875.1. Taxonomy (GTDB): domain Bacteria; phylum Gemmatimonadota; class Gemmatimonadetes; order Gemmatimonadales; family Gemmatimonadaceae; genus JALZIF01. The sequence goes on from DATKDD010000230.1 coordinate 4,934, forward strand.
GACGCGGATGCGTGCCTCGAAGCGTCCGTACGCCTGCGCGAACAGCCCCTGTGTCTTGAGCCGCGTCGATGTATGGAGACAGCTGCCGTACCAGCACTCGTACGAGTGCGGCGGCGGTTCGGCGCGCGCGGTTATCACCAGGTGGCCGTTTCCATCCAACGCCACGTTCTCGGCCCGCGTCGTATAGAACTGCCGCTCCTGGTTGCCGAAGCCATGTCCGCCGGTGTCCGCCGTCCACTTGGT
>DATKDD010000231.1:0-20786 GCA_035512875.1 Gemmatimonadaceae bacterium
ATCGATCATCTTGAAATCTTCCCACTCGTAGAACCGCCCGTTGGAGCTGGGGAATACGAGCACTCGGGCTCCGGAGTGCCCAAAGATCAGATACTCCATCGAACGGCCGAGCGCCGGACTCGTCCACCCGCCGTACTCACGATGAACCTCGATCATCCGATTCCCGTTGCGCCTGGGCGGCTGGTTTGGTCCGTCTCCGACTCGCTGTTCAGCGATGCCGAACGAGTCGCACTCTCCAAGGCTCGCCGGAACGACGGATCCACGTCGTAAGCGTCGAGCTCCTTCACACGAACCCATCCTGAAGTCCGGCTCCCCAACGGCAGCCGTGGCGCGGCGTCGGCAGCGACGACGAAAACGAAGCGCAGATCGTGATGCCGATGCGCCGCTTCCGGACCGCGGACCGGAATGGTGTGCACATCCACGTGAACCAGCTTGCCCGGTTCCCCAACGCGCACTCCCGTCTCCTCGGTGGTTTCCCGGATCGCGGTCTCCAGCGGCGTGGCATCGCCAGGCTCCGAATGCCCACCTGGCTGCAGATAGCGGCCGAGCGAGTGATGCCAGACGAGCAGCACATGCTCGCCCGCCTCGTCGAGCACCACGGCACTCCCGGTGATATGCCCTCGCAGCGTCGCACGAGCGAACGGATCGTCCACCGCGGCGAGCAGCGAAAGCGTCTGTTCCACGGCCAGACGCTCCAGCGCCTCTGCCGGGACATGCGCGCGCACGAGCTGCCTTACGATGTCGATACGCGACAGCAGCGATGTAGTCAATCCGGCACCACCGCCGTCGCCTCGATTTCGACGAGTGCCTCGGGCTCGATGAGCCCCGAGACGACGACGACCGACATGGCCGGGTAGTGGCGTCCGAACAGGGCGCGGTAGACATCGCCGATCTCGCGGCGCGCGGCAATGTACTGATCCCGATCGGTGAGAAACCATGTGAGGCGCACTATATCGTTATGTTTGCCGCCCGCCGCCCCGACTATCTCCACGATGTTCCTGAGCGCCTGCGCAGTCTGACCCGGGAGATCGCGATGATGCCAGGCACGGGTGCGCGGATCCCAACCGACCTGACCCGCTACACTGACTATCCGCCCTCGCGCGGCAATCGCGTGGGCATATCCCACTCCGCGGGGCCAGCCCTCCGGCACGATATCCGACGCCGTCGAGTTCGGCGCCGCGTCCCCACTCACACTCACGTGTTGTCCTCCGGTGTGCGATGCTCGAGCATCTTTCGCGGGTCTCGAAGCCGGAACCGTTGCAGCTTTCCAGTCTCCGTGCGCGGCAACGAGGCCACGAATTCGATTCCACGCGGGTACTTGTATGGGGCGATCTGCGCCTTCACGAATTCCTGCAGCTCCTTGACCATCGCTCCGTTCGGATCATGGCCCGCGCGGAGTACCACGAAAGCCGTCACCCGCTGGCCGCGCTCCTCGTCAGGCACGCCGATCACACCGCACTCGGCTACCGCGTGGTGCTCGAGCAGCGCGCTCTCGACCTCGGGTCCAGGGATCTTGTAGCCCGACGAGACGATGAGATCATCGGTGCGCGCCTGATACCAGAAGTAACCTTCCGAGTCGCGCCGGTAGGAGTCGCCCGGATAGTTCCACCCTTCCCGCACGTAGTCCCGCTGCCGCTCCTCGTTGTCCAGGTAGCGGCAGCCGGTGGGGCCCTGCACCGCCAGGTGGCCGACTTCGCCAGCGGGCAGCTCTACGCCGTCAGCATCCACCACCCGCGCGAAGTATCCGGGCACCACCCGGCCGGTCGAGCCGGCACGCACCTCGCCAGGCGGCGATCCGATGAAGATGTGCAGCATCTCGGTGGAGCCTATCCCGTCCAGTATCTCGATGCCCGTGGCGGCCCGCCACTGCTCGAACGTCGCGGCCGGAAGGTGCTCGCCAGCCGATACACACGCCCTCAGGGACGAAGTCTCGCCGCTCCCCGCCATACCGGCCATTGCGCGATAGGCGGTGGGCGCGGTGAACGACACGGTGGCGCGATGCTCGGCGATCCCCTGCAACAGCATGGCCGGCGAGCCCTGCTCGAGCAGCAACGACGAAGCCCCAACGCGCATGGGAAAGAGCACCAGGCCGCCCAGGCCGAAGGTGAACGCTACCGGCGGCGAGCCGCAGGTGATGTCATCCGGCGTGAGGCGGAGCACGTGACGGGCGTACGTATCGCAGATCGCCAACAGATCCCGGTGAAAGTGCAACGTGCCTTTCGGCCTGCCTGTCGTGCCGGACGTGAACGCGATGAGTGCCACATCGTCGGCCGCCGTAGCCACCGGGTGAAAGGTCGCCGGCTTGCGCGAAATCATGGCCTCGAGCCCGTCAGCGTCCTCGGATTGAAATCGGACTATCCGCTCGAATGACCCGAACTGATCGCGCGCCCGCTCGCAGTCATCCGCCACGCGAGCGTCGCATAACGCGAGCGAGACGGCCGCCGCGTCGGCGATCGCGCCGATCTCGCGAGGCCGCAGCAGCGGCATCGTCGCTACGCAGATGCCGCCTGCCTTGAGCACCGCGAACCACGAGGCAATCATCATCGGAGTGTTCGGACCGCGCAGCAGCACCCGGTGTCCCGGGCGTACCTCGAGCTCATCCACGAGCACATTCGCGATCCGGTTCGAGCGCTCCATCAGGTCCCGAAAGCTCCAACGGCCTCCGGGAAAATGCAGCGCGGCGCGATCGCCCAGGCCTCGCGCGACCCATTCGTCGAGCAGCAGATCGGCCACGTTTAGCCGGTCCCCGTATCCGAGCGCCTGCACTCCCGGCATCGCCGGCCACAGCTCGGGGGGCGGCAACCGGTCTCGCGCGAATGTGTCGACGTGAGCACTCGGAGCTCGCGGCGCGCTCGCCGTCTGCCTGCCCGCCTGACGATCACTCATCTTTCGCTCCAATCCCGCTTGGTTCTTCCCGCGGCGCGGACATCAGCGCACCCGCTCTCGCGGAACCAGCTGACCCGCGATCACCAGCTTCTGGATTTCAGACGTCCCTTCGTAGATGCGCAGCGCTCGAATCTCCCGGTAAAGGCGCTCCACTACCGCTCCGCTCACGACACCCCGTCCGCCGAACAGTTGCACCGCATCATCGATCACCCGCTGCGCGGCCTCGGTCGCGTACAGCTTGGCCATCGCCGCTTCCCGCGTGGCTGCCCCGGTACCCGTATCGCGCGCCCACGCCGCGCGGTACACCATCAATGCGCTTGCGTCGATCGCCGTAGCCATGTCGGCGAGTCGCGCCTGCGTGAGTTGATGCGCCGCCAACGGCTTTCCGAACGCCGAGCGCTGGGTCACCCATCCGAGCGCCTCATCGAGCGCGCGACGCGCAAAGCCGAGCGCGGCCGCGCCGACCGTGGTGCGAAAGACATCGAGCGTGCCGAATGCCACGCGCAACCCATCTCCCGGCGCGCCGATCAACGCGTCATCGTCGATCTCGCACGCCTCCAGCCTCACCGTTCCCAATGGATGAGGGGCAATCACCTCGATCCGCTCCGGTATCGTGAGCCCAAGCTGCTCGGCTTCGACCAGAAATGCACCGAACCGCCCATCACCTTCGTCAGGCATGCGCGCGAACACCACGTAGAAGTCGGCAATTCCCGCATTGGAGATCCACGTCTTTTCGCCCTGCAGCACGTATCCGCCCCCCTGCCGGTGCGCGGTCGTGCGCATGGCGCGTACATCCGAGCCAGCTTCAGCCTCGGAGAGGGCAAAGGCGGCGATTGCTTCGCCCCGCCGCACCGCCGGCAGCACGCGCGCCCGCTGCGCCGCGCTCCCGAACAGCGCGACCGGCCCCGCGCCCAATCCCTGCATGGCGAAGGCAAAGTCGGCCAGTCCGCCATGTCGCGCCAAGGTCTCTCGCGCCACGCACAGCGCCCGAACGTCGTAGCGATCCGGTTCTGACTCCTCATCCCGCGCCACGAGCGAGAGCCACCCCCCATCGGCCAATCGCCTGACGAGTGCACGGCAGGTTCCATCCAGATCCGCCGATCTCTCCCACACCGGCTCGATCCGCGAGGCCGCCCACGCATCGAGCTCCGCGGCCAGGCGGCGATGACGATCCTCCAGGAACGGCCAGTCGAGAAAGGTCCGGTCAGACACTCAATTGCCCTCGAACTCCGGCCGCTCGCGCGCGATGAACGCGCGATAGGCGCGCGCGAAGTCCTCGGTCTGCATGCAGATGGCCTGGGTCTGAGCCTCCGATTCGAGCGCTTCATCGATGCCCATCGCCCATTCCTGGTGCAGCGCGGCCTTGGTCATTCCGTGTGCGAAGGTCGGCCCGCTCGCCAACTCGCGCGCCAGTGCCTGCGCCGAATCCTGAAGCACCTCCGGCTCGACCACGCGGCTGTAGAAACCCCAGCGCTCGGCCTCATCGGCGGCCATGAAGCGCCCGGTATAAAGCAGCTCCGCCGCGCGGCCGTGACCGATGATCCGCGGCAGCATGGCGCAGGCACCCATGTCCGCACCCGACAAGCCGACGCGCACGAACAGAAAGGCGACGCGGCTGCGCGGCGTACCGATACGCAGGTCGCTCGCCATGGCGAGAATGGCGCCCGCGCCCGCGCACACGCCATCTATCGCCGCGACGATCGGCTGCGGGCACCTTCGCATCGCCCTAACCAGATCACCTGTCATGCGAGTGAAAGCCAGCAGTTCGTCCATGCGCCGGGCATCGCGGTGCTCGACCAAGGGTCCAATGATCTCGTGAACATCGCCGCCGGAGCAGAAATTCTCTCCCGCGCCCGTCAACACGACCACGCTCACGTCCTTCGCGCGCGCCAATGCGTCGAAGGTCGCGCGCAATTCTCGATAGGACTCGAAGGTGAGTGGATTCTTGCGTTCCGGCCGGTCGAGCGTGATGGTGGCCACCCCATCGTCGACTCGCCAGCCGAAGTGGCGGGGCGTCATCTCCGAACCGCTGGCCGCTTTCATTCCGGCGCTCCAGGCTTCGGCGCGCGCTCGACCGCGCTCTTCATCGATCCGATCAGGTGATGGAGCTGTTCCCGCTCCTCCGGTGAAAGATCCTCGAATAGCTGCGCAAGCCACGCGTGATGCTCCGGGATCATCGCCTCGAGCGCCCGCTCCCCTTCGGGCGTCAGGCAGACGATCTGTGCGCGGCGATCGGACGTCGACGTGCGCCTGGAAATCAGTCCCTCGGCCTCGAGGCGGGAGACGAGTCCCGTCACGTTGCCGTTGCTCACCATCAGGCGCCGCGACAGCTCGCTCATCGTCAGTCCGCGCGCCCCGGAGTCCCGGGACTGTGCAAGCTGCGCCAGCAGATCGAATCGGGCGAGCGTCGTTCCGAATCGCATCCGAAGCGCACCCGCCAAACGGCGCTCGATCAGGATCGTGCACGACAGCAGTCTCAACCACAGCCGAACCGGGGACACCTGCTCGGCACCCGATGCGATGGGCGGGGACGCGAATTCGTCAGGCATGGCGCGGTCCGCGACACGCGGCGTCACATTACCTCTCCGCCGGCAACGGCGATCGCCTGCCCCGTTACCGCTGTCGCATCCGGCGAGCAGAGCCAGGCGACCGCGTTGGCTACTTCGGCCGGCCGTACGAAGGCACGGCGTGGTGAGTTGCGCAGCAGCATTTGCGTCGCCTCCTCTTCGGTCTTGTCGAGATTCTGCATCAAGGCTTCGACGCCTTGCCGCACCATGGATGTGTTCTCCGTGTATCCCGGGCAGACTGCGTTCACCGTCACGCCCTGCTTCGCCGTCTCGTGGGCCAACGCGCGCGTCAACCCAATGACCCCGTGCTTCGACGCGCAGTAGGCGGTGAGTTTCGCGTAGCCGCGTACTCCTGCGGTCGAGGCGATGTTGATGATCCGCCCGGCTTCAGCGACGAGCATGGCCGGGAGTACCGCGCGTGCGCATAGATACGGACCAGTGAGATTCACCGCCATCATCTGGTCCCACATGACGCGGTCCCCTTCCACCAATGACTTTGCGCCTGCCTGGCCGGCGTTGTTCACCAGCACATACGCATCGCCCAGCGCGTCGATCGCTCTGGCGAATGCCGCATCGATGCTGGCTTCGTCGCTCACATCGCAGACGACGGGCAACACCCGCACGCGGTGTTCGGCGGCAATTTCCGCCGCACACACTTCGAGCGTGGAAAGGCGGCGGCCCATGATGGTGACCGATGCGCCTAACCGCGCAAGCTCGGCCGCGATCGCTGCCCCGATCCCCCGGCCGCCGCCTGTTATGATCGCGTGTTTATGTGTCAGGTATGGCATGTGAGGGGCGCTGGACGAGGGACGCGGGACGCGGGTAGCAACAAGAAGTCAAATCATCACTGTCGAGTTCTGCATCACTCCCTTCCCCGTTCTATTCCCCGCACCAATTGATCCCGGCCGGAATGATACTGTTTTGGCCATGACACGTCCGCATAGCCGAGGGTGGCGGCGGCACGAAGAGTCCAGTTGGGATCGTGCAGGTGCGGGCGCCCAAGGGCCACCAGATCGGCCCGGCCAGCGGCGATGATGGCGTTCACCTGATCGGCCTCCGTAACGTTGCCGACGGCGATCGTCGGGATGCCCGCATCGTTGCGGATGCGGTCGCTCAACGGCGTCTGGAACATGCGGCCATAAACGGGGCGCGCGTTGGGCGAAGTCTGACCCGCCGATACGTGAATGATGTCTGCCCCCGCATCGATGAACGCTCTCGCTATTTCGACTGCTTCGGCGCCGTCCACACCGCCCTCCACCCAGTCGGTGGCCGAGATGCGCACTGACATCGGACGCTCCGCCGGCCAGGCCGCCCTCATTGCCCGGAACACTTCCACAGGATACCGCAGACGATTGGCCAGTGGCCCGCCGTACTCGTCCGTCCGTCGATTGCTCAGGGGCGTCAGAAAGCTCGACAGCAGGTAACCATGGGCGCAGTGCAACTCAACCATGTCGAATTCGCATTCGACAGCCATCCCCGTCGAACGAACGAACTCGTCGCGCACCACGTCCATGGTTCCTCGATCCATCGCTCGCGGCAGAGGGGAATTCGGCCCCCATCGTTCAGCCGACGGTCCGATCACCTCCCATCCCCCGGTCTCGAGCGGCTCGTCCATCCCCTCCCACATCAGCTTGGTGGCTCCCTTTCGCCCGGAGTGGCCAAGCTGCAGACAGATCCTGGCGGGAGTCCAGCAATGCACGAAGCTGGTGACGCGCCGCCATCCTTCCGCATGTTCTTCCGCATACATCCCCGTACACCCGAGCGAGATCCGTCCATCCGGCGACACGCAGGTCATCTCGGTCATCACGAGGCCGGCACCACCTAACGCACGAGCGCCAAGGTGAACCAGATGAAAATCGTTGGGCGTGCCGTCCTGAGCGCAATACATGTCCATTGGCGATACGACGACACGGTTGCGCAACTGCATGCTTCGCAGGGAGAACGGCGTGAACATCGGCGGCACGCGCTGCGTTTCGCTCGACGCCTCGCTGGCCACCCATCGCTCCACCCGATCGACGAAAGTCGCGTCGCGCATGCGCAGGTTTTCGTGCCCCACCCGCTGGCTGCGCGTGAGCAGGCTGTAGGCGAACTGCAGCGGCTCCAGCCGAAGATATCGCCGGACGTTCTCGAACCACTCCATCGAGTTGCGCGCCGCATTCTGCAGCCGCAGCGCCTCGAGCTTCCGCTCGGCCTGGTATCGCCCTAACGCCTCGCCGAGCGTTCCGCCGCCGGACAGCTCGCGCGCCAGCACGATCGCGTCCTCCATCGCCAGCTTGGTACCCGACCCCACTGAGAAATGCGCCGTATGCGCTGCGTCGCCCATTAGCACCACGTTGCCGTGCGCCCACCGCTCCGCCGATACGCGAGTGAAACTCGTCCACGGAGCGGAGGCACGGTGGCTGCCGTTGTAGAGCAGGCGGTGTCCGCAAAGCCAGGGAGCGAACATCGCTTCGCACTCCGCGATCGTTTGCGCGGCATCCATCCCGTCGAACCCCGCCGCGCGCCACGACTCCGCATCGCACTCGACGATGAACGTCGACCGATCGCGATCGAAACGATAGCAATGCGCCTGATAGACGCCGTGCTCCGTCTCCTGAAATAGAAAGGTGAAGGCCTGAAACGGAACGGTCGTTCCAAGCCAGATGTATCTGGCCGGCCGCACATCGAGCGTTGGCTGGAACTCGCTGGTGAAGTGCTGGCGCATCATGCTGTTTATGCCGTCAGCGCCGACGATCACATCCGCATCGCTCAGCCCCATCGCGCCGAGCGCCTCCGGCGCCGGCACGTCACAATCGAATCGGAGGTCGGCGCCAAGCGCGACCGCCCGGTGCCGCAGCAGATCAAGCAGGGTATGGCGCGCGATGCCGCTGAAGCCGTGCCCACGCGAGGTGATCGTCGTGCCGCGCACATGCACATCTATGTCGTCCCAGTGCGCGAAGTGCCGGGTGATCGCCTGATGGGTTTCCAGATCAGCCGCGCGGAAGTTCTCCAGGGTGGCGTCGGAGAACACCACCCCCCAACCGAACGTGTCGTCAGGCGGGTTGCGCTCCAGCACCGTCACCTCGAAACCCGGATCCGCATTCTTCAGCAGAATCGCGAGATACAGCCCGGCGGGTCCGCCGCCGACGACGACCACCTTCACCGGCTTCCCTCCTCGAGGCGAGTGGATGGCTCATATTCCGGGATAGTTTATGCGTAAAACAAGCACGGGCAAGGCACGCGGTGCGCGACCGCGCCCGCGGAGTTGCCGGAAATCGCCTCCTCACCCCTCTTGATGGCGCGCCCCTTCCCGTGCGAGGGTGGCCCCTTGTTCGCGCTACGTTACATCTGACGTGATTCTCAGGATAACCGACCAATGAGCCAGTCACCTACGAAACACGCAACTGTTCGCTGCCCTTTCTGCGCCACTCTCAACCGCGTGGATCTGTCGCGCATCAGCGACCATCCCAAGTGTGCCAACTGCGGAAAGCCGATTCTCCTCGACCGGCCGATCACCATCATGGAATCGGATCTGGATCGCATCGTTTCGGAGAGCGATGTACCGGTAATCGTGGATTTCTACGCCGACTGGTGCGGCCCGTGTAAGGCCATGGCGCCGCTGTTCGATGCACTGGCACGCGAACGGCGCGGCGAGGCGCTCGTCACCAAGCTGGACACCGATCGGAACCCCGGAGCGACGAACCGGTTCAAGGTGCGAGGAATTCCGACCATGATCGTCTTCAGCGGAGGACGCGAGGTGGCGCGGGAGGTAGGCGCCATGCCGCGGCATCGTCTGGATGCGCTGCTCGAACAGGCCACAGCCAAGTCGAACGCCTGATCATCCTAACGACTCGCCGTCAGGCACGCCAAGAGGGAGGCACGACAGCGAGTGGCCGCCGAGCCGAGCGCGCGTCACGCCGCGCGGTTCTGATAGAGGATGAACAGTCCCATGGCGACCAGGAACAGCGCAAAGCCCCTGCGCAGCACCGAGCCGGTGACGAATCGGGACAATGCGGCGCCGGCGAGCACACCGCCCATCGCCACCATGGTGAACACCGATACCACGGACCACGCCACCTCGACCCGCCCCAGGTAACCCGCAAATCCGGTGAAGGCATTCATGGCGATCACGAGCAGCGACGTTCCGACCGCGTGCTTCATTGGCAGTCCGGCACCCAATGCAAGTGCCGGCACGATCAGAAATCCGCCACCGACGCCGACCAGGCCCGTCAACAACCCTGCGCCCATGGCCAGAATCGCCAACAACGGCGCGGATACCCTCTCCCCCGGCTTTGGCCCCTTAACGAGTGCTTCTTCCGGGCGGAGCATGAACCCCGCCGCCAGCAACATGACTACGCCGAACACCATGAGTTGAGTGGTGCCGCTCACCAGCGCCGAGAGACGTGCTCCGAGGTAGCTCCCGCTCATGGCGACCACTCCAAAGGTCACGGCTACCCGCAACTGCACGTGCCCCGCTCGCCAGTGCGAGACGGCGCCGAGCAGGCTGGTGGCCCCTACCACCAGGAGACTCATCGCGATCGCCTGCTTGGGATCGTAGCCAAGGACGTAGACGAACACCGGTACGGTGAGAATCGAGCCGCCGGCGCCTAACAATCCGAGCGACATGCCGATCACCACGGCAAGCATCAACCCGATAGCGGTCAGCCCCATGGCCGCCGGGGCCTGCCGCCATCCGGCAGCCTGAAGAGCGCCGATCCCTTTGCGAACCTCGATCCCATTTCCCCCCCCGGCGGACGAATCTCCATTCGATTCGAGGCTATCGGATAACTCGGGATCTACCCGGATTCGTCCGTGGGCAATCGAGCATCAATGGCAAAGGGCTCCGGGATGAGGAAGAATTGGCGGCATGAGGCGGATCGTCCTCGATTGATTCTGACTCATCGAGACCGACCTGGCAACGGACCAACCTGCCCTCGCTTCGCGCTCAGCGAGAGATAGATTCGCGGGGCAGGGCCGATCAACCGGCACACGCCCTCACCAGCAATTGTTCCACTCATGCGCATCCTCGGAATTCTGGCGCTCCTGATAGCGCTGAGCGAATGGCTCGTGAGGCACACGCAGTTGCGGCATGCCGGCACCGCTCTCGTGGCCATTCTCCTCACGGCAATCGTCGCCAATCTGGGGGTCATCCCCAGCGGATCCGAAGCGGCCGCTCCGGTGCCGGTGTACGACGCCATATTCGCGCACGTGGCGCCGCTCGGGTTGTTCTGGCTACTACTCCAGGTCCAACTGTCCTCGGTCGTGCGCGCCGGGCCGGTGATGCTGGCGCTGTTCCTCATCGGGGCGGGCGGAACCATGCTCGGGGTATTCGCCGCCATAGCCATGGTGCGCGGCGCCGATGCAATCGGGCCGCTATACCATGCAGTGGGAGGCATGTTCGCCGGCACCTACATTGGCGGCAGCGTGAACTTCAACGTGATCGCGCTGCATTACGACGTGGTGCGCCAGGGAATGCTCTACGGTGGCGCGATCGTCGTGGACAATATCCTCACCGCCGCATGGATGATCGCCACCATCGCCATCCCCCGTTTTCTGGCGCCGCTTTGGCGCACGAACCGGACGGACGCAGGCCGGGCGTCGACCGCGCCATTGCTGGGCATCGATGAAGACACCGAGGCGGTTCACCCAATGGACGTCGGCGTGGTGGTAACCCTCGGCATCGCCGCCCACCTCGCTTCCCTCCACCTGTCCGCATTCCTCGCGGAGCACGGCGTGCCCGTGCCATCCATTCTGCTATTGACCGTCATCGCGCTCGTGCTCGCTCAGCTTCCGATCGTCGCGCGGATCCGGGGTGCTCGCGTGCTCGGCCTGCTCGCCGTCTACCTTTTTCTGGCGGTCATCGGCGCGTTCGCCGATGTCGGCCGCCTCCGCGACCTCGGGTCGTTAGGAATCACCCTCCTCGCGTTCGCCACCATCATCGTCGCCATTCATGGCATCGTCGTGTTCGCCGCCGCGTGGCTCCTCCGGCTCGACCTCGCGACCGCGGCCGTCGCCTCGCAGGCGAACATCGGTGGAGGCACCTCGGCCCTTGCTCTGGCGCGGAGCCTGGGACGGGAGGATCTTATCGTGCCCGGCATCCTGATGGGGTCACTGGGCAACGCCCTGGGCACCTTCGCCGGCTTCCTCGTCGCGCGGATGCTGATCTGACCTGCGGGCCCGGACAGAGGGGGCCGGGATGCGGCCACGCAACGCCGCGGCCCGGAGCTTGAATATAGCGCTCACGTCTCGCGCAGGACGCAGATCAACCGGTGCTTGGCGAATGGCACCCCAACGAGAGGACGGCAGATCATGGAACTGATCGGAACCATCATCATTGGCTTGATCGTCGGAGTCGTCGCCAAGCTGCTCATGCCGGGACGCGATCCGGGTGGGTTCATCATCACGATTCTTCTGGGAATCGCCGGTGCCTTCGTGGGAACGTACATAGGCCGGGCGCTCGGTTTCTATGCTCCCGGAGAAGCGGCAGGCTTCCTGATGTCGCTGCTGGGCGCGGTGCTGCTGCTGCTGATCTATCGCATGGTGGCGAAGCGCCCCGCATAGCGCGTTTCAATGGGCGGATTGCGGATGCGCGTCCGAGGAGTCGGAATGCGTCATCCGCACTCCCTCCGCCACGATGAAACGAACGGGTCATGACTGGCGCCAAACAGTCGATTGTCGCAGGCACCGCCTCCATTCCGGCTTTCAGGCGATCACGGAGCACCATCCCTTTCGGTCAGCAGCCGGCGTCGCCGAGCACCTCGATGCGGTCCTCGCTGTTAGGCACGATGCAAAGGAATTCGAACGGCTCGCCTTCGTGGGCGCGGTACCAGTGGGGGGTACCGGCGGCGATGAACACAACATCGCCCACGGCGACTTCCCGCTCTTCATCGCCGATGCCGATCGTCGCGCGGCCTCGCAGCACGTACTGCTCGTGCTCCACCGAATTTTTGTGGTTAGGCATTCCTCCGCCAGGCTGCATGATGAATCGGCGGAGGGCGAAGTTCGGCCCCTCGTCGGGGCCGATCAGCACCTGACGCTCCGTCGCCGTGCCTGCCGATACGGGTATGCGTTCCAGGTCATCCGCGTGCTTCACCGACATGCGCGCACCTCGAGAGTGTGTCGTTTTCTGAATGAGTTCGTAACGCGGGCTCTCCTGAGCCTTACGGCGGCGAACCGGCTCGCTGTCGCTGCTCGTTGTTCCCCGGCCGGCGCCCGCCCAACGCGGGGCTCCGCACCCATTCCGGTAGCTGCGACCACTGCCGCGGCGTAAGGACGCCCTCCGCGCTCCGAATGGCGGCGAGGTAGTGTGCACGCGCGGATTGCAGCCGCGGCTGCAACGCCGGGAACACGCTCCGCAGGTCGGCCGTGGCTTCGAGAGAATCGATGTGCCCCTGCAGCGCAACGGCAAGCGAGTCCACCTGCACGAACAACGTGTCGGCGATCGCGCGAAGCGACGCAACCTGGGGCTCGCTCAATCCCAGCGAATCGCGCCGCTCGAGAATCGGCGCGATTGGATCCGGCGCAACACGCTCGAGCAGCATTCGGGCGTTGAAGTCGCGGGCGCGACCAGCTCCGCCTCCTCCACCGACCCGGCCTAACGCACCGATCAGCATCTCGCGCTGCCTGTCGGGCCCAACCTGCAGCCGCATCTGAAGCCCGATCTGGAACGGGTTGCGGATTGCCGTGCGCGCGCCCCTCGTATCGCCGAAACGCTCGTTGACCTCGTAGAGAAACCGCTGCGCCTGCGGGTCGAACCCCCGCACGTACAGAAGCGTTGGATCGGCGCGGCTCGGCTGCCCCCACCCGCGCAGTCCATCGCTCCCGTGCAGCAGCTGGTCGATTCCGGCCAACGGGTTGACCAGGCTCACCATGAAGGTGAGCCGGCGCCCCACCGTGCCCCCAAAATCGGGGCGGACGTTGAACTGCAGGTCGAACGACGGCGTCCATCCACCATCGCACGAGTTCCGCCCGGCAATCCTGCCGGCCTGCTCGAGCAAACACCGGCGCGCGGCATCGGGCGCCGCGTCGAGCAATCGGGACATCCCGTTCGCCAGCGCCGTGTCTGGCGCCGTGGACGCATCGAAGACGAACGCGCGGTCGTTCCGCGCGCCATCTCCGTTGATGTCCCCTCCCACACGGGGCGTGAATGGTTGATCGGCCGAGACGCGCACAACCGATGTCACGTCGAGCCATGGCTTGACGAACCAGCTGGCCGAGCCCGACACGGCGTGCCGCCGCTCGAGATCGCTTCGACCCCACTCGATTGCGTTAGGATCACCGCCGGTGGTCGAGGATCCGACGCCGAAGCCGAACCCCCCGAACCCGCCGCCACCCCGGCTTCCGCTCGCCGCGAATGCTGTCTGGTCACGCGACCGGGTGAACGTATAGTTGAGTCTCCACAACAGGCTCTGGCGGGCGACACCGTTCACCCCCACCGTGACCTGCGCCGTGCGCGAGTGGAGCATCGAACTCATCTCCAGCACCTGCGCGAACTCCTGATGCTCGCGTGAGGCAAGGACGCTCGTCGCACCGGTTGCCGTATCGATGCTCGGCGCCGGCACGAATACCGGCCTTCCGCCTTCCGAGGGCAGCGTGAACTGCGCCGCATTACGCAGGTTTAGATCGCGGGCACCGTAGAGGTTGGTGCCCAGCGCGTACGAACCGTCCACCGACACGCCGAATCGTCCGAGCCGGCGCGAGACGCCTAACGACCCGCGCCAGGCACGCGGCGCGCCGAACCCCTGATCGAACAAGGTCACCACGGGCCGCTGCGTGGCGAGCGGGGCTCCACCCGAGCCATCGGCGCAGCTCTCCGGGATCATCCCCGGGTCGGCGAAATAAGCCGCCCAATCGGGATCCGGGACCGCGGAGCCGATGCACACCAGCCGCTGCTCGTCACCCGGCAGCCCGGTGGCGTCGAGCGCCGAGCTGAAAAGCTGCGTCGGCGCGCGGCCGCGAAACTCCCCGATGCCCCCTCGCACCACCGTTATGTCGTTCGCAGCTCCGACCTGGAACGCTTGCCCGCCGCCGCGCCGGCCGCCTCCTCCTCGAGCCGGTCCACTACCGGGCGCCCCTCGCCCTCCCCCGCCCGCTCCCAGGATCCAGGTGAACCCGATGCGAGGGCTCGCGTGCAGCTCCGATGGAATTTCATCCGTTCGCCTGCCGAACAGCTCTTCGACACGCGGGTTGTAGGCGGGCGACTCGAGAAACCGCGAATGCTCGAGTCGTGCCCCATAGTTCAGCTGCAGCGCCTGGCTCGCGCGCCACGTGTCGCCCACGTAGATGGCCGCGTTGAGCATGGATCCCTCGCGTTCCGCCGGGGCCAGCGTGCGCGTGAACGACGACGCCTGCCCCGCCTCGAAATCGGCAAGCGAGTTGAATGCGTAGCTGCCGTATCGATCGCTGCTGTTCGTGGTGGTAAAGCGCGTGTAGTTGAGCAGACCGCCGATCTTGTAGCGATGTCCGTTGAAGCCCAACAGCGACAGCTCATCGATGATTTCGAGCTGCTGGCTGCTCCCATCCGACGGCAGCGCCGGGTTTCCACCGAACGACAGCGTAGAAACGCCGAGCGCGCCATCCTCGAGCTCGGAGCTCACGCGCACCCGGCCGGCGGGAATGAGGAGATAGGGATCGCCGCTCCGGGTGTCCGCGGCGTAGGAGGCGCGAAGCTCGTTGAGGAAAGTCCCGAGGACCGACGACAGCATCAGCATGCCGCCCGCGCCCCGGTTCGACTGCTCACCACCGTACGATGGCACCGTCAGCGCGCTCGTGCGAAACCCGTTCTGCAGCGATCCCTGTACGTTACCACGGAGCATCAGCGAATGATTCTCGGTGAGCTGGTAATCGAGGCGCGTGATCACCGATCCGTTGTCGGCGAGCCGGTCGTCAGGCACCGCGGCAACGGACAGCGGCAAGCCGAATCCACCGAGCACGTCGAGAAATCGCGCGGCGGAATCCGGACTCGCTCCGAGCCGCTCGAGCGTGATCGCATCGGCCCCGAGAATCGACTGGAGCGGATTGAGACGGCGCCGCACCTGTGCGGACGCGAACCAGAACGCACGATCCCTGATGATCGGCCCGCCTAACCCTCCGGAAAGCTGGTGCTGGGTATAACCCTGGCTGAACGTTCCCTCCTCCTGCTCATCACTCCACTGCAGGCTCGGATCGCGCAGCGAATAGCTGAACGAGCCGGCGACCGCGTTGGTGCCACCGCGGCTGGTCGTCTGTACAAGGCCGCCGGTGAACTGGCCGCGGGCCACGTCGTAGGTGTTGGTGACCACCCGCGTGCTGCGGACTGCTTCGGCCGGCACCGTTCCCGTTTCGAACGTCAGGCCGTCGAGCGTAACCTGGTTCTGGTCGGGCCGCTGTCCGGCCACTGAAAATCCAGCCGCCGTGGTATCCGATTCCGTCACCCCGACCACGCCGGGTGCAAGCAGCGCCACCGCGTTAGGATCGCTGGGGTCCACGGGGAGGCGCTGAAGCTGGTCGCCGGACAGTGTCTGCCCGGTGGAGCCCGGCGTCGGCCGATCGTCCTGCCCCGGTCGCGGCCGGCGGGTAGCCTGCACCGTCACCGCCTCGAGTTGCGTCGCCGCCGAGCTCAGGGTGAAGTCGGCCATCATGCGGTCTTCATCGGCCACACGGGCAATCGTTCGCTCCTGCGGGGCCATGCCGAGGAAACGCGCCACGATCCGATACTCCCCGCCGCCGTCCGGAAAGAGCAGCGTGTACTGACCTTTCGCGTTCGTCGACTTGGTGCGCGTGATTCCCGTCTCGATCGATGTGACCTGCACCGTCGCCCCTTCCAGCGGAAGGTCGCCGGGACCGAGTATGACCCCCGCGATGATGTCGGTACTGGCGCCGAGCTGTGCGAACGCCGGTGCCACACATGAGACGGCCAGGGCGAGCGCTATGGCGAACGCCCGCGCGGTTGCGCGGGCGATAGGCAGCAGTCGATTTACGATCGGGACAGGCGGAGCGGCAAGGGACATCTACGTGGCTACCATCAAAGGATGCGCACAGCTCGATCTGGAGTGGACGTGCGGGGGTGCCCGCCGTTAACGTGGGCAATTTCGACGCCGCGCCACGCACCGCACATACGCCGTGCCCTCCGACCGCGTTGGCGCCCGCTCGACTCCCCTTACTCCGCCCGCAACGCCACCACCGGATTCACACGCGTCGCCCGCCGGGCGGGGATCAAGCTGGCCGCCACGGCCACGATCATCAGGCACGATGCAACTGCACCGAACACCATGCCGTTGCGGGCGCTCGTGCCGAAGAGCAACTCTTCAACGAAGCGGCCACCCATCCAGGCCAGCATCGCACCGATCGCCACCCCGGCGGCGGCGGTTCCCACCCCGGCGCGCAGAATGAGGCGCCGGATGTCGCGGGCTTCCGCACCTAACGCCATTCGAACGCCCATTTCGTGCGACCGCTGCGCTGCCGTGTACGACATCACGCTGTACAGGCCTACCGCAGCTACGAGCAGCGCCAGCGCCCCGAAGATTCCGAACATCGTCGCGCCGAGGCGCCACGGCCGTACCTGCGGGTCGATCCGCTCCTGCAGGGTCTCCACGTGGATGTAGCCAAGCGTCGGATCCGCGGCTCGTACTTCGGCCCGCATGGACTCCGCCGCGGCCATTGGAACACCTCGCGGGCGCACCAACAAGGTGGTTCCCCCTATTCCACGCTCCTGCCCGAACGGAATGTAGTACTGCATCGCCGGGTCCTCGCGAAGAGCATCCCGATGTGTGTCGCGCACCACGCCCACGATTCGCGAGCACGGCGGCTCGTCCGATCCTACAAAGAGGCACGAACCGATCGGATCGGCTCCGGGCCACAGGGTACGCGCCATCGTCTCGCTCACGATCGCCACCGGCTCGCTGCCAGCGCGGTCGGCCGGAGTGAAGACTCGCCCGCTTGTTCTTCGGGTACCCACGGTCGCGAAGTAGTCGCTCGTGACCGCCTGCACGTATGGCCCTCCGCCCGAAAGCCGCGGCAGTGAATCGTATCCGGATACGCGCAGCCGCACGGTGAATCGTGAGTTGAACGGGAGGCCGATCGTGAGCGCCGCGGACTCGACTCCGGCGTGGGCGCGAATCCGCTCCAGTGCCCGCACCCGCACGTCGTTGCGGCGCCTGTTCTCCGACTCCTGTTCGTCAGGCGATCTCGCACCGCTCGCCAGCCAGCTAGGCCGGATCGTCAGAACACGCTCCGGTTCGATTCCGAGATCGAGGTTGCGCACGTTGCGCAAACTCTGGATGAACAGCCCGGCTCCCACCAGCAGCACCATCGAAAGCGCTGCCTGCGCCACCGTCAATCCGATCCGCACGCCGCCACGGGCGCTTCCTGCCTGACGAGATCCCTCCTTCAACGCGCTCGTCAGGTTCTGGCGGCTGGCCATCAGCGCCGGAAGCAGACCCACCAGTATTCCGGTCAGCATGGTTGCCGCCGCCGTGAACAGGAGCATTCGGCCATCCACCGGCGCGCCGCTCCACTCCACGTTGGGCAAAAGCGTCGCGCGCACGAACTGCCCGCCCCAGAGGGCCACCAGCACTCCGACCGCGCCTCCCGCGCCCGCCAGCAGCACTCCCTCCAGCAGCAGGAGCCGCAGCAGGCGCGCGCGCCCGATGCCGAGTGCCAGCCGAACGGCTATCTCCCTCCGGCGCTTCACCGCGCGCGCGAGCAGCAGATTCGCCACGTTCGCGCATGCGATCAGCAGCACGATCACCGACACTCCAAGGAGCCAACGCGATACCGAAACTTCGAGCGCTTCCTGTCCTCGCCCGTCGAACCAGAGCGGTCGCATCGACAGGCGCGCTTCGGCTTCGTAGTCGACGGATCCATCGTACGCGCGCTGGTGCGCGGCAGTGGCCTCACCGCTCGCTTGATCGAACGTGACACCCGGCTTCAGCCGGCCGATCACCTCCAGCCACTGGGCAAATCGCGTCGTCGCCCAATCATCGGTCGGCTGTGGCACGCGAGCCGACACCGGCAACCAGAAGTCGGTGGGCTCCCGGGCATGACCGGTGAACGACTCCGGCGCGATGCCGACGATGGCGTACATTCGCCCACCTAACGTCACATCCCGGCCGATGACGGCCGAATCGCCGCCGAACACGCGCTGCCATGCCCCATAGGCGAGCACCGCCAGAGCCTCCCCCTGTGGCGGGCGGTCCTCCGCCTCCATGAAGAAGCGACCGAGCACCGGCCGCACACGCAGCAGCGGGAAGTACGACCAGGTAACCCACCGCACCCGCACCTGCTCGGCGTCCGCGCCATGGCCCAGCGTCATTTCTTGTGCGCCGGTGTAGGCGGCAACCTCCGAGAAAGCGCGCGTGCCGTTCCTGATGTCGGCGTAGGTCACATAGCCCACCGTTGCACCGGTAAACTCCCCGATGCCGGGAACGACGGTCGTCTGGTACATCCGGGCAATGCGATCGCTGTCCACCACGTGCTCGGGACCTCGCAGCAGCAGCCTATCGAGAATGCCGAACATGCTGGCGTTGGCGCCGATACCGAGCGCCAGTGTGACTATTACGAGCACGGCGAATGCCGGCTCGCGCCGGATCCCCCGCACGGAGTGCCGAAAATCCTGCCACAGTGCCGCAAGCCGTTCCCGTTCATGCATGGTCGTCTCCCGATGAGAAGCTGCTTGCACCAACGCCTGTCGCGCCGTCGCCGTCCCGCCCCCCGCCGCGAACCGCCGCACGGCCTCCGCGCGCGCGTCCGCCGGGGAGAGCCCTCCGCGTTCCAGCTGCGCCGCCCGCAGATCCAGGTGCAGCGCGATCTCGTCGTCTACACGATCGGCCACGTTATCGCGGCGCCAGAGCACCAGGCGAAAGGCACGCCGGATTCCGGGACGGATCACCGACTCATATCCGTTAGGCTCGCTGCCGTTTCGCGGTGAGCACCTCGGTAACCAGCTCCGCATACTGCACCCACCGCGTCGTTTCCGCCCTGAGGTGCGTTCTGCCGTTGGCGGTCAGGTGGTAGTAGCGCGCCCGCCGGTTGTTACCGGTAATCCCCCACTCCGCCCTCACCAACTCCCGTTCCTCCAGCCTGTACAGCGCCTGATACAGGGCGCTGTCTTCCACCCCCAGCCCGCCACTCGACCGCTCCTCGAGCCAGGCAGTGATCTCGAAGCCGTGCATCGGCGCCCACGACAGCGCCTTCAGCACGAGCGCGTCGAGCGTGCCTTTCACGAGTGGGAGCGGACAGGAAGCCGGCATGCGAGATCGTCTCTATACAGAGTCTGAAAGAAGTTGCCGCCGAAATGCGACACCGTCAATCGGCAGAGGGTTTCCA
The DNA here is from genome assembly GCA_035512875.1 of Gemmatimonadaceae bacterium. Classification (GTDB taxonomy): domain Bacteria; phylum Gemmatimonadota; class Gemmatimonadetes; order Gemmatimonadales; family Gemmatimonadaceae; genus JALZIF01. Next base: position 19,737 of record DATKDD010000231.1, read on the forward strand.
TTATCCAGGGGAACCCTGGATTCCGGCTTCGCCGGAAAGACGGCCTCCGCCGAAGAGCCGGTGTTCTGCGGGGGCCACGAAGGGTGGGCCCTGGCATTTCCCCGGCGTGTCGGGGTCGTTAGCGTGAAGCACATGATATCAGCCGGACTTTCAACACCCAGGTGGGCGCGCGCACCCCTGGTGCTCGCCACGGTGGTCGCCTCAGTCGCCATGTCGGCGTGTGCCCCGCCCCCCCAGACGGCTACGCCGGATTCCGACGCGGCTGACCCAGCACTGAATGGAGCGGGCGCTCTTACCGCTCGAGCGCCGTCGAGGGACTCGACGGCATTTGCAGTGCAAGTCGACACGCCACCCAGGCCCGTAGTTCGCCCAGCGGACTCTACGCGGCTCGCGGGCACGGGGCGCGACACGGCTGATCGCATAGCGCAAGCCGACACGTCCAAACCCCTTACCCCGCTCCCCCTGGTCGCGGGCAGATCCAGGCGTGACAGCATCTCCCTGCGCTCGGCGATCCGGGCTGGCTCGAGCAATCCGGGGTGGCCGGTGGCGGGACCCGAGCTCCTTCCGGGGGCGATTCTACCGCACAGCCGGATAATTGCCTTCTACGGGAATCCTCTCTCGAAGCGAATGGGGATTCTCGGGCAGTACCCGTCCGACCAGATGTTGGCCAAGCTCGATACCGTCGTGGGACTGTGGCAGGCGGCCGACCCCGGCACTCCCGTACAGCCCGCACTGCATCTGGTAGCCATGGTCGCCCAGGCGGATGCCGGCCGCGACGGCAAGTATCGCCTGAAGATGGCGGACACGCTCATCGAACGGGTCGCCCAGTGGGCGGCCACCCGCAATGCGCTCGTATTCCTCGACCTGCAGGTGGGCACGAGCTCGATAGAGATCGAGTTGCCGCGTTACCAGAAATTCATCGAGATGCCCAACGTGCACATCGGGATCGATCCCGAGTTCTCGATGAAAGGCGGGCATAAGCCGGGCACTCGCGTCGGTACCAACGACGCCGCCGACATCAACTGGGTAGTGCGCTATCTCTCCGGGATT
>DATKDD010000232.1:0-3136 GCA_035512875.1 Gemmatimonadaceae bacterium
GATCACCGATCCCGGCAACGTGCGATCGACGGGGTTGTCGAACAGCACCAGGGCGCGGGTCCGCGGATAGCGGGTGGGGATGCGCGCGAGCGCATCGGCGTACCAATTAGCCTGGCTGCCGCCGAGCGAGGCCGTTCCCAGCTCCGCGATCATGATGGGGCGGTCGAATTGCAGTGCCGAGCGATAGATAGGCTCGTATAGATACTCGAACGTGTGCCAAGTAGCATCATCGGAGAACATGCCGTAGTTGAAGACGCTCGTCCCCACCCAGTCCACGTACTCTCGACCCGGGTAGAGAGCCCTGGGCAGCACGCCCTGCGGCGACCATACCCAGACGACGTTGCGCGCGCCTTCCGCGCGGAAGATCGCCCACACGTGACGCCAGGCCGCTACGAAGTCCTCCGGTCGGTTTCCCGCCTGTTGGGACCACGGGTACTGCGGATTGTTCATCTCGTGCGCGAAGCGAAGCAGGAATACTCGGCGGTGGATCGCGGCTTCGCGCGCCCAGGTGCGGATGAAGTCGTCATAGACACCACCTGTGATCTCGCGAAGGTCCGACCGCGCGGCGTAGCCGGCACGGCCGCGGTTACGATCGAAGGCGGTCAGCCATGGTTCCCATGTGATCATCGCCATCGCACCATGCTCGGCCGCGTTGCGCATCATCATGTGAGGGAACGCGTCCTCGGGACGGTCGCCCCAGGGCTGGTAAAATGACAGGATCTCGAATCGCCGGCCGATGGCTTCCTCCATCACCTCGAGCTGGCCCATCGAGTACGGGACCTCGGGTCGGTAGACGCCAAGCATCAATCCGTCCGCCTGGGGGACGATGCCGAGCTGCGTGCTCAGCCGCGCCACGCGGAGCCGCGCGCCGGTCACGGCGCCGTCGAAGGCGCGGCTGAACCATGGATAACTGAGGGCAAGCACACCGGCCGCGAGCAGCGGCAGCAGCAGGATGCCGAGCCGGCGCGGGTTCATGCCCGTTCCTTCGGTCGCGCATCGGCGACGGCGGCGATGACGGTCGGCAGCATCAACACGCAATTGATGCTGGCAAAGACGATCATGAGCCGCGTGCCGTCGAAATCGGCCAGCGGCGACTGCAGCGCCCATACGATCCCGGCAAGCGACAGGATGATGATTGCCACGTGTGGCACCACCAGGCGCAGGGAGTTTCCACGCTGACGCGTCTTGGCCGTGGGGAGGTACGGGACCTTCGCTCCCGCGACCGCGAACGCCAGCGCCATGAGGTAGACGGGCCACGTTCCCAGCTTAAGGAGCATGCCTCGCCATTGCAGTCCCCGCTCCGATCGGTGTCGCATCCACCGCTGGGACAGCAGATGCAGCAGCAGAAACATGGTGATGAACGGCACGAGCCGCAGAACATAGCTCTGGATCGGCTGCTCCACCGCCCAGATGCCGGTGAACAGGAAGACGATGGGCAGCAAGAGGTTGATGGCGATCGCGACGCCGATGAGATAGTACGTGCTACTGACGACGTACCGTAGCCGCTCCCAGCCCGGCAGCTTCCAGAAGAGCCGGGGCATCAACCCAAAGAGCACCTGGAACATCCCGGTGGCCCACTTGAGCTGCTGGTTGAAATACGACTGAAGGTCCTCCGGAACGAGTCCGCGCGCGACGATCTCCGGAACGTACGCTGACTTCCAGCCGCCGGCGTGAAGCCGCAGGGATGTGACGAAGTCCTCCACCAGGTGCACGGCGTGCCCGCCGATGGAGTCGAGCGCGGCGCGGCGAAACGTGCAGTTGGCGCCGATCGCCAGCGGCCCGCCGAAGCGGTTCATTCCCATGAGTATGGGCCCGTAGAATCCGTAGGTCTGCTCCGCCGCAGCGCGCGCGATCCACGACGCCGACTGGTTGTAGTACGCCTGGACGACCTGCACGAAACCGACGAGCGGGTCCTCGAACTGTCCGAGCACCCGATCCAGGAACTCAGGCTCGGCCTCGTGATCGGGATCCAGGACGAGGACGATCTCGCCTGAAGTGAGGGTGAGGGCATGGTTGACCTTGCCGGCCTTCGCGCCCCCGACGCCGGCACAATCGATTCGATCTATGCCGACCCGCTCCGCGAGCGACCCCAACTCGGGGTTGCCGCTGCCGTCGAGGAGATACGTGCGATGCGGGTACCGGATGTCACGCATGGCCGGAAGCGACCGCTCGAACATTTCCACCGGCTCGCCAGGCGCGGCGGTCGTGAAGACATCGACTGTGAGCCCCGCAGGCGCGGCGCGCCCCACCGGAATCTTCATCCCCGCCAGATAGGTCCAGAAGACGCAGGACTCGAAGAGGAACCAGAACGTCGCGAAGGTGAGCGGGATGAAGATCGGCAGGTTTCTGCGGTGATCCGGGCTGAGCCACCATAGCGCGAAATACAGCACTGCCTGGACCGCCACGAACACCAGTGTCCAGACCAGCAGTCGCTCGCCGGTGGTGATCCGCGTCGATGCTGGCGCGGCGGCTCCTCCCACCGGTGCCGGCGCCGCGGCTGCCGACCCCACGACGGGGGCACGCGTGGAGCCATCCATTACGCTGCGCGTCTCCGCCCCCGGAGCTATTTGACCCAACTGAGCTGCAACAGCTTCTGCTTGGCGCCGCCGTGTTCGGGATCGATCTGCAGGATGCGCTCATACAGCCGCTTCGCGGCGGGATACTCCCGAGACCACTCGTGCGCCTCCGCCAAGCCGAACAACGCATCGGGGTTCCGCGGGTTCGCTTCGATTGCCCGCCGGTACTCGGCCCGGGCTTCCGGCAGCTTCCCCTGCCATGTCAGCACCTGCGCAGTGCCGGCGTAGGCGCGACTGCGATCGCCCAGATTGTTCGTCAATTCCAGTACCTTGCGAAACTCCGCCAGAGCTGAGTTGAAGTCCCGACTCCAGCTCAGCGTCTGCGCCAGCCCCAGTCGCGATCGCACGTGGTCCGGCTGTATCTGAAGCGCGGCGCGATATTCCTGGACGGCCTGTTCATGATCTCCCGACCACGCAAGCGCCAGCGCGAAGCTTGCCCGAAGGTTCACGTCGCGCGGGGCTGCCGCGACGGCCTCGCGATACACCAGAATGGCCTCGTCGAGCTCCTTATTGAGCGTGAGCGCCTCCGCCAGGTAAGCGGCGATCTCGACGTCGCGAGG
>DATKDD010000233.1:0-2790 GCA_035512875.1 Gemmatimonadaceae bacterium
CTGACCTTGCGCTATCGGCGTGCCGCTGAATCGTTGGAGACGGCGCTCGGCAACTTGCGGGAGTCGCAGGAGCACCTGCGGCGGGCGGAACGGCTGTCGGTGCTGGGCGAGGTTGCGGCCGGGCTCGCCCACGAGATCCGCACGCCGCTGGCGGGCGTGAAGGGCGCACTCGAGATCATTTCGAGCCGAGTGGCGGCCGGCACCCCTGAAGCGGAGTTCGCCGACCTCGGTGAGAAAGAGCTCAATCGGTTGGACCGTCTCGTGAGCGACTTCCTGGCCTACGCCCGGCCGCGGCGTCCGGACCTGCGGGACGCCACGCTCGAAGAGCTCATCGAACACGGAGCGGCGCTGCTCCATCCCAAGGCGGAGAGCCGCGGCATCGTGCTCGAGATCGATCGCCCGGCCCCCAATCGCGCCGTCCGCGTTGATCCGGGCCAGATGCAAGAAGTGCTCATGAACGTCTTTTCCAATGCGATCGACGCGAGCCCCCCAGGGGGCCGCGTGCGGGTCCGCGAAACGACCGATCCACCATGGAACGTCATCGAGGTGATCGACGAAGGCTCCGGCCTCGACCCGGAGCACCTGCCGCGCATCTTCGAGCCGTTCTTTACGACCAAGGAAAAGGGGACCGGCCTCGGGCTCGCGATTTCCTCGCGCATTGTCTCCGCGCACGGCGGCGAGATCGACGCCAGGCCGAACGCCAGATGTGGCACGACCGTCCGCATTCGGCTGCCGCTCGCCGGTTCACTTCGGGAGCCAGCGCACGAGGGTGCCGGAGACACCGTATGACCCGCCCAAGAACGATTCTCGCGATTGACGATGACGATAGCCTCAGGCGGGTCGTCGAATACAACCTGGCGGAAGAAGGCTACCGGGTGATCACCGCCGCCGACGGCCCCAGCGGCCTCGAGGCGTATCAGCGCGAGGCCGTCGATGTCGTGCTCACGGACATCCGCATGCCTGGGATGGAGGGCATCGAGCTGCTCGCGCGGCTCAAGGCGATGCAGCCTGAGCTGCCGGTCATCATGCTGACGGCATTCGGCACGATTGATTCGGCCGTCGAGGCGATGCGGCTCGGCGCGTTCGACTACCTCACGAAGCCATTCTCGCGCGACCAGCTTCGCGCCTCCGTCCGCAAGGCGCTGGAGGTGGCGGAGCTGCGAAACGAGAACCGACAGCTCCGCCAGGTCGTCAGCGAGCGTTTTTCGTTCGCCAACATGATCGCGGGCTCGCGCGCCATGCGCGCGGTCAGCGACACGGCCTCACGAGTGGCGCAGACCGACACGACGGTGCTGCTGGTCGGCGAAAGCGGTACGGGAAAGGAGCTGCTCGCGAGGGCCATTCATTTCAACAGCGGGCGCGCGCGAGGCGCGTTCGTGACGGTCAACTGCGCGGCGATTCCCGAGCAACTCCTCGAATCCGAGCTCTTCGGGCATCGCCGCGGTTCGTTCACGGGCGCGGTGGCCGACAAGCGCGGCAAGTTTGAAATGGCGAACGGCGGCACCGTGTTTCTCGACGAGATTGGCGAGCTGGCGCCGCTCCTTCAGGTCAAGCTGTTGCGGGTGCTGCAGGAGCGCGAGATCGACAAGGTTGGGGAGACGCGGCCGATCAAGGTCGACGTCCGCGTCCTGGCCGCGACGAATCGCGACCTCGAGAAGATGATCGCCGGCGGCACGTTTCGCGAGGACCTGTACTATCGACTGGCCGTGGTCTCGATCCGGATGCCGCCGCTGCGCGAGCGCGTGGACGACATTCCGCTGCTGGTGGATGCCTTCCTCGAGAAGCACGCGCAGCGCCTGGGGCACGCGAGGCCCGCGATCCAGAAGGACGTCTACTCCGCATTCAACCTCTACTCCTGGCCCGGCAACATCCGCGAACTGGAGAACGTCGTCGAACGGGCGCTGGTGCTGGACAAAGACGGGGTGATCGGACTGGACGACTTACCGGATCGGCTGCGGACACCGGCGCAGCGCATCGGCAACGTGCGGATCGAGCTGCCAGACGAGGGCATCTCGCTCGAGAAAGTCGAGCGCGAGTTGATCCTGACCGCGCTGGAGAAACACGACTGGAATCAGACGCGCGCCGCCGCGTATCTCGACGTCACCCGCAGCACGCTCCTCTATCGCATGCAGAAATACGCCCTCGAGCGCGAGAAGGCTCCTGCCGAGGCAGCGCCGGAAGGGAGCGGCGCCCAGCAATAGGCGGATTCGAGGCGCAGCCTCACGTGGGATACAACAAAGCCGATTTGCGCTGTTGACGGAGGCGTAAATGGACGTGCCGGCGCTCCTATCTCCATTCGGTTGCGCTGCGCAGAACTCTCAGCGAACTCGCGAACGTTCCTACCCGCTCCAGCATCATCGCACCTTTGCCGCCTCGAGGCCGGCCACGCGCCCGATCTCGATGGCGGTTCCGGGCGATGTGACAACCAGCGTCAGGCCTGTTGCGCCATACTGTCTGTTTTCAGCCACATCGGACCGGCGGCCGTTGCAAATCAGACAGGCCAGGCGCCAGCGGCGATCAGGTACGTGTGAAACGGCCGACTGTCAGGAGTGCGCCCGGGCACTCATCTTGCCCGTGGAAATGCAGGACGGACGAGCGTCCAGGTCTTAAATCAGGAGAAATCACGATGAAACTCTCGATACGCGCGCTGATGATCACGGCAGCACTCCTCTGGGGCGGCGGCCTGCTTTTCGTGGGTCTCCTGAATCTGGCGTCTGCCTCGTACGGAGTCGGCTTCCTGCAGCTGATGACCTCGGTGTACCCCGGATTCCACGCGTCGCGCACGTTCGG
>DATKDD010000234.1:0-6810 GCA_035512875.1 Gemmatimonadaceae bacterium
CCCGGACCATCGTCGCGGCTGTCGAATAGCCGGCCTGCCACCGGACCGAGTCCCATGACCTCGAAGTAGTTGCCGGTAACGACCCCTGCGAGCACGCGCACAGGGTCCTCGTGTCCGCGCATCGTAGCCGGGATCTCCGAGTACTCCGCGAAGCCCTGGAGCGCCGTCGATCCAGTTCTGTAATCGACGACTTCGGGGACCGAGAACAATACGTTGGCGTGACCAGCCTGCTCGGCCGACTGGCGCAGGTAGACCAGCCGGTCGCCATCGCGGTTAGGCAGGGGTCGCAGCAACGCGCCCCGCACAACGCTGTAGATAGCGGTGTTCGCGCCGATGCCGAGCGCCAGCGTGGCGATCACGGCAATGGCGAAGCCCGGAACCCTGGACAGACTCCTGAATGCGAAGCGAAAGTCGCGAAGCGAGGACATGATGAAACCGGTGGGGTGTGCTGAGGTCAGTGAGAGGAGAACGGGAAACGGGATGGGAAACGTGATACGGCAAACGGGAAATGGAAAGCGGGAAATGGGAAGCGTGTATGGAACGTCGTTCGAGGCAGAAGTAAATCGACAAGAAGCGGTGATGACCGCAAATGGAGATCGAGAAGGCTTGCTTCCAGGTTTTCCGTTATCCGGTTCCCGATACCTGCGCCGACTGCTCGGCCTGGCTGAACGGGCTCTCGTCGGCGCTCGGTCCATACACCGAGGGAACAGGCACGTCGAGCAGTCGCAGGTACACTGTGAGCTGCCCCCGGTGGTGGTACAAGTGGTTGAACATTACGGAGCGTACCATGGCCAGCCGCGGCATCGCCATGATGGTATTCCCGTTCTGCGTCATCCTCCATTCCGCCGCGAGATCATCGCCATCCCAGTCGGCGAGCTGCGTCGTGGCGGCCCGCAAACCCTCGTCATGAGCAGATAGAATCTGATCCAGCGATGTCGGGACGGGGTCGTCGAACCGAGGAACTTCCCGATTCAACTCGCTGAGCAGCACGGCGAGCGCTCCAGGGACGATCGCGATGTGCATGGCGAGTTGTCCAAGTGATCTCGATCTGGCATGCGGCCTCCATCCGAGGTGGCTCTCGGGCACTCGAGTGAGCACACGCCGGGTGGTCGTCGCTTCCTGCACGAGCTCCGCGATCAATCCATCGGTCGTCGTCGGCATTCCTCCTCCAGTACGGGACTTTGTATCATCGCAGCTGCCTAACCGGCCCTGCCAGCCGGCCCTCGACGAGCTCCTGTGCTTCCTTCCACGCTGGAAACGCGCGCTCGAGCGTGCGGCGACCGGTAGGCGTTATTCGCAGTGGGCGCTCCCGCCCATCCGGCGACTCGACAGTATCCACCAGCCCCTTGCGCTCGAGCAGGCCGCTGACGCGGGTCAGCGTGGTTCGCTCGAGTCCGAGCACGTCGGCGAGCGCTTTAACGGGTGTCGTCCCTTTCAGCGACAGCACCGCGAGAATCGAAAACTGCGTTGCGCGAAGCCCGTGCGGACGCAGCTTCTCCTCGAAGATCCGCGTGATCGCCCGGGCTTGCCGGCGTGCGGCCAGGCAATGACAGGCTCTGGTAGCTGAAAGGTCGATGCTCTTCTCCACGGCAATAGGTGTATATACACCTGCCAACCGTGTCAAGAGGCCGGGTTCGCCGCCGTGCTCGGTCGCAAATGCAGAGCCGCGCGGACTTCTCGAGCGCCCGCCTTCCTCACTCCGTGCCGCTTGCGGCTCCAGGCTTCCCCTGCACGCTCACCAGGCACTCGGCAACGCCGCGTCCTTCGACTCGCACGACCTCGATCGTGACTCCTTCGAAAGTGGCCACGTCGCCAACGCGCGGCGGACGTCCCAGCAGTGTGAGAACGAGTCCTCCGACCGTATCGACCTCCTCGTGCTCGAGCACCCGGTCGAGTTCACTCCCCAACTCGTCGAGTCGCACCGACCCCGCCACGCGCAATTTTCCATCGCCATCCCGTTGCATCGTGGCTGGAGCATCGGGACCCTCACCGAACTCCCCGACAACTTCCTCGAACAAGTCCTCTATGGTGATCATTCCGGCCGTGCCGCCAAACTCGTCCATCACGATCGCGACCTGCGACCGGGCGCGGCGCAGCGTGTCCAGCAACTGATCCATTCCGGTCGCTTCGGGCACGAAGGGTACAGGGCGAAGACGTTCCCGCGTTACCAACGAGGCTTCGGATGGATCGCGGAGAAGATCCTTTACGTGCAGGATGCCGATGATCTTGTCGATCGTGCCCTCGTACACGGGATAGCGTGTATGCGGCGCGGTGCGCAATAGCCGCCGGATTTCCTCGATGGTGGCGCCGAGAGGCAGGCCCTTAACGCGGACGCGCGGTACCATTACCTCCCTCACGGTCAGGTCGCCGAACTCGAGCAGCTCCTGCACCACCTGCGCGGCGTCCGAGCGCAGCAGCCCGCCCATTTGGCTCTGCCGCACGATATAGGCGATGTCCTCCGACGTGCTTAGACCCTCCTTGCCGCCGGCCTGGCGGCGGATGCCGACGAGCCTCAGCAACCCGTTTCCGATCCCGTTGAGTGCCACGACGAGTGGATAGAACACCCCCTGAATCGCGCGCATGACCGGCGTAATCCATAACGCGGTGCGCTCCGCATGCTGGAGGGCGAGCGATTTGGGAACCATCTCACCTACCACGATGTGCAGGTAGGTGAGGATGGTTATCGAGATGACCGCGGCGATAGTGTGCGCGGCGATCCACCGGCCTGCGCCTAGCTGCTCGAGCCAGCCCGCGATCGCCTGGGCGAGCACGTGTTCGCCGTACATGCCGAGCCCAAGACTCGCCAGCGTTATACCGAGTTGTGCAGTCGCTATGAACCGATCCTGAAGCCGTGCGTCGCGAAGGATCGTCTGGAGTATGCGAGCGGTGCGATTTCCGCGCGCCGCCAAGCGGTCGACCGACGAGCGTGGAACACCGACGATCGCGAACTCGGCCGCCACGAACAGGCCGTTGAGGAGGATGAGCCCCGCGATTATGAGGGCCGGCGCGACGCTAGACATCCGTCACACTCCCCTCGACAGCCGCGGTTTCGTCCCAACCGGTGGGCGTCACCAGAACGGTCTCCACTGCGTTTCGACGTACGCGTTCGACCTCGAGTTGCACTCCGTGCACCACGAGTTTTTCACCGGACTTCGGCACCCGGCCGAGCCTTTCCATTATCTGTCCGCCAATAGTGCGCGCCTTGCCATCCGCCCACCGTATACCGAGCCATTGCTCGGCCTCATCAACGCGGACGTCGCCTCGAAGGCGAACGCGTCCGTCTGCAAGCCGCTCCGGTGCCGCCTCCTCGGCCTGCCGCTCGTCGTCCACGTCGCCGCCCATTACTTCATCCAGAATGTCGTCCACCGTGGCCATCCCCGCGGTCCCGCCGAATTCGTCGACGACGATCGCGATCTGGCGGCGCTCTTCGCGCATGCGGGCGAGCACGCGATCGGTAGTCATGCCCGAAGGCACGATCAGCACCGGTCTCATCAATGTACCGGCCGTCCAGTTGCGTTCCGATTCGAGTGCGTGTGCAGCGACGTCGCGCGCATGCACATATCCGACGATCCGATCGATCGTCCGTTCGTAGACCGGAATCCGGGTGAACGCGCTTTCACCTACGACGCGCACCACCTCGTCGGCCGGAGTATTGGCGGGGATGGCCTTGATCCGTTGCCGCGGGACCATGATGTCGTCGGCGGTGCGGACGCCAAGTTTGAGAGCCCTGCGGAGCCGCTGGTGCTCGTCAGGCTCCAGTAGCCCCCCGTCCCGGCTTTCCACGATGAGCAGCTCGATCTCCTCCGGCGAGTGAATGTGTCGATGCCCTGACGCATCGCGCACGCCAAGTATGCGAAGCAGCGCCGCTCCGGACCCATTCAGCACGTGAATGAACCATGCGAGAATCCGGAGCGACCACTGCATCGGGACGGCAGTCCAGAGTGCGACGCGCGTTGGATACTGCAGGGCCACCGACTTGGGCACCAACTCCCCAAGGATCATCTGTCCAAACGTTAGGCTGACCAGTACCATGACCGCCGCGGTGCTGGTTGCAGCAACGGCCTCCAGGTCGAATGCTCGACCAAGCATCGGAACGAGGGCAGGGGTGAGCGTCGCCTGACCGTACGCGCCAAGAACCAGACTCGAAAAAGTGATGCCGATCTGGCAGGCCGCGATGTAGCGGTCGAGCGCCTGCGCATCGCGCAGCACGGGAATCAGCCTGCGCGCGAGTCTGTTGCCGCGATCGGCCTGCTGCTGGATTCGGCTCTGCTGGACGCTGACCACGGCAAACTCGGCGGCGACATAGAGGGCGTTCACGGCCACCAGAAGTGCGATGATGAACCAGACGAGCAGACTCATTGATCGCCGCGGCGACTTGGGGAGACATGGACGATCCGAAGCCCGGGATCCCGGGCCCCGTACGCAAAACTGTTGACGGCTGACATAACGACCTTGCCTCTCTCCATGGGCCCGCTGATTCACTGGTGATTTTGCAAGGAGGTCCGCGATCCTCCACGCGATCGTGGAAGGCAGTACTGGCTCCGGTTTGATGCGGCCGGCCACCTTGCGGTCATCTGACGTGTTCGGGCGGCTCGAGCGCCGCGGCGCGGCCGTCGAGAACTAAAGACGGTGGCGCCCTTTCAGGCGAGTGGGGGTGCCCGCGGTGGGAGTGGCGCTATGCGGACGGCGCCGGCGCCGGGATACGCGGCGCGTGCGAGGAGGTTGACACAATCCTCGACGATAATGGCGGCGGCAGCTCGGGTCGCCAGAGCGGCTGCCGCCGTCGTTCGCGGAACCGTACCTGTCGCATACAGGCGAGAACGTTGGACAAGACCCTTTTCCGCAACCGGCGTGGCCTTGTGAAGCAGGAAAACCGATTGCGGGGTGATGGCGTCGCCCCCGACGCGCCGGTGCGAGCCGCCGCGTGCAAACCACGCCCCGGAGATGCACAGCACGAGTGCCAGAGTGAACACTGGTGTGCGGGCCGGTACCAAGCGGGTCATGATTCGAAGCTAGCGCAGTTGCGGGAGAAGGTCCAACCAGCAGCTCGAACTCGATTGCGGCCACACTCCGAGCCTTCCCAGTCGGGTTCGCCGCTGCAGCCCACTACCTTCCGGATGTCGACAGAGCTCGTTCCGCGACACGGACCGCGAGGTCCCGACCTGACCGAACCGCTTTGCCGTCCGTGCTCGAGTACACTGGGAGCGTGAACATGCGCCCGGACGACAAGCAGTTGTCAACGCTTCGGCTTCTCTCCCCTAGTTTGGCAACTCGATGCCGAAGGTGACGCGGAAGACGTTCGAGGAAGGGAAACCGAGATCCTCGTTCTCCCCGGCCTTCAGATAGTCGAGGCCGATCACGCCGTTATAACGGTTGAACATCGGTAAAACACCGGCCACTCCGCCGCCGAAGCCCGTGATCGTACCGCTTTCGTCAAACGACCCCGAGCTGAACGACTGGCGCGACAGCAACCCGAAAGCCCGGACGCGAAAACCGAATCGGTCAGACGGCACCACATCGTATTCGATAGCCGGGAGGAATGTGAAGTCCATCTGACTGAAGTCGCCCTGGCTGAGTCGGGACAGTTCCACCTCTCCGCCGATCCGGATGCAGCCGCAGTCGCTAAGATTGAAGTAGCCGCCGAGGTACGGCGAGGGGATTTCGATGGTCGTCTCTCCGTCGCCGACGTCAGGGTCTACCGAAGTGAACGCCGCACCCGTGCGCAGTATGAAACTGGCATCCTGCCGTGGACCCGGCGCCGACAGATCTTGAATGAGATCGAAATTGAGCCCATAGTAGGATTCCTTCGGGAAACCCACGTCTTCGTCCTCCGCCGTCGAGCCATACACGGCGGTAGTGCGTAGCCGGAGAGCGTCGTTGAGCCGGAACTCGGGCCCGGCGCCCACCTCCCACCCCAAGCGGGTGCTGCTCTGGCCGCCGTACGACTGCCGGTTGAGGCGCGCGAGAAATGTCACCACTCCGGAGAATGCATCGCTGCCGGAAATCGTAATAACCGGACGCACACCGAAGTCGATCTCCGTGAAGCGGTCGTCATTGTCCGACTTGCTGCTCTGCACCGAGATGGGAAGCTCCAGCGAGACGCGGTCGGTTGCACGGATGCCGAACGCCGCGCTTGGCTTGAGCAGCAAGATCCTGGACAGTCGGTCGCTGTCGGGTATGTCATCCAGGCTGATGCTGGTAACGGCGGCTCCCACGCCTAGGGTCGTTCGTCCGCGATTCTGAGCCTCTGCTGAGACTACTGTGACTGCTCCACCTGCGACCAAAGCCACGACTGCGCGCCGAATCGACAGCACCACCCCGAACCCGCCAACGCATCTGTGACGCATGCAGGATCTCCTGTTGAGCGTGTGTAATGAACGGCTGAGCATGGGAGTCGCGCACAAACTTGGTCGACTTGGCTCCCCGCGCAAGACGGCCAATGAAACCTCCACCTGGAGCACACGTGCACCCGCAGCATCCCGCCCCTACTTTCCCCTCACGTGGTGAGTACTCATATCGTGAGGGAAGCATACCCCCTGAAAGGCTCGGCCTCGTTCAAGGCACGGTGGATGTCCTGATCCTCAAGACGCTGTCGTGGTCGTCGATGCACGGTTACGGCATTTCGCAGTGGATTCGCAGGCGCACCGATGGCGCGCTCGCGGTCGAGGACGCAGCGCTCTATCAGGCACTCCACCGTCTGGAACGGAAAGGGTGGGTCGACTCCGAGTGGGGCGTCTCCGATACCAACCGTCGCGCCAAGTTCTACTCCCTAACGCGAGAGGGCAGGAAACAGCTCCAGAGCGACATCGT
>DATKDD010000235.1:0-2417 GCA_035512875.1 Gemmatimonadaceae bacterium
CTCGTGACGATCTGCATCGAGGGGTATTTCGCGGACCGCTGACAGGGAAACAACCGCTTACTTCACGCCGCCGGCCAAGCCGACGGCGCGTTTTTTTGCCCGCTAACGACTGCTCGCGAGGCGCGATGGCGCGCGACCTGCGATGCGTGGATGTGTTGTTCGCCTGATCCGGCAACCGCGCCCAAAAAAATCGGAGAGCACACCCATGCGCCTGGTCCTACGTAGCGTCATCGCCATTGCTGCCTTGCTTTGCCTCGCGTCCGCGAAAACGAACGCCCAGGTCTCACGCACCAGCAGCCCCGTGCTGACCGCGAGCAGCACGGTTGCGGCCGGCCCCACCTTGCTGGGAGCGACGGCCGGTGTCCGCCCAGCGGCTCCAGCAGTCAGCGCCCGGACCTCGCTTGAAAGCGCGTTGCCGCAGGACCCCCGGCTCGGAACGGGTCGCAACATGGCAATGGTCATCGTCGGCAGCGGAGCGTTCGTGACGGGACTCGTGATCGGCGGCGACGCGGGAGCCATTTTGTCGGTAGGCGGAGCCGTAGTGGCCCTCTACGGATTGTATCAGATAATGAAATAGGGTCGAGTTGACTGCCGGGCCGCCGATTCCCCGCGAGCGGCCCGGCATTCGAGCAGGATTCTGCATCGAACGTGCCTAACGCCGGGCGTCGCGCAGTTCGGCATTGTGGCGGCGCCCGGCTCGGGATAGTGTGTGTGGCCCGGCATCCGTCGGCGCGGCACCGCTGTGGACGCACGAGCGCCCAACCCCTCACGACACCCCGATGTTCGCCATCGACCGGATCCTGCTAGTCGCCGCGCTCCTGCTGCTCGTCGGGATCGCGTCGAGCCGCTTCTCCGCGCGGTTCGGTCTTCCCGGATTGGTGTTGTTCATCGCGCTCGGAATGCTCGCCGGCTCCGAGGGGGTAGGGGGGATCGAGTTCGACAACTACACGATGGCGCACGGATTCGGCACCGTGGCGCTGGCGATCATTCTGTTCGACGGAGGCCTGCGCACGTCGATTCAGACGATGCGGCCGGCTATCGCGCCAGCAGTCGTGCTTGCAACCGTTGGGGTGTTGCTCACCGCTGTCCTGACCGGTTTCGCTGCCCACGCGATCCTCGATCTCTCGATCCTCGAAGGGCTGTTGCTTGGCGGGATCATCGCATCGACCGATGCGGCAGCCGTCTTTGCCATATTGCGCAACACCGGCTTGAACCTGCCGCCACGGATCTCGGCGACGCTGGAGGCGGAAAGCGGCTCGAATGATCCGATGGCAGTCTTCATAACTATCGGAGTGATCGGACTGCTTACGGGAACGGTGGATGGTGGAGCGGCGCTCGGAGTGCTTTTCCTGGAGCAGATGCTGATCGGCGGTGTGCTCGGAGTCGCCGCGGGCGCGGTGATCGCACGGGTGCTCCCGAAACTCGATCTGTCGAGCGCTGCACTCTACCCGCTGTTCACCCTCGGCGGTGGATTGTTGGCGTTCGGAGCTACGGCATTGTTAGGGGGCAGCGGATTTCTCGCCGTGTACCTGGCGGGGATAGTGATAGGAAACAGAGAGATGCCGGCCAAGCGCGGCATCCTGCTGTTCCATGATGGGCTGGCGTGGCTCTCACAGATCGGGATGTTCGTGCTGATGGGGTTGCTCGCCTTCCCCAGCCGTCTGCTCGAAGTCGCGGTGCCGGCGCTGCTGATAGCCGTGGTGCTGGTATTCGTGGCGCGGCCGGTCGCAGTGCTGGCAAGCCTGGCCGCGTTCCGATTTTCGCCGCGCGAACTGACTTTCATTTCGTGGGCTGGGGTCAAGGGGGCGGTTCCGATCATTCTCGCGACGTACCCGCTCATGTTCGGACTGCCGCAGGCCGCACTGATCTTCAACGTAGTGTTTTTCGTGGTACTGGTGTCGGTGCTGGCGCAGGGGTGGAGTCTGCCACTGATGGCGAGCCTGACTAACCTCCGTCTGCCGGCACGGGCGCCGACCACGGTTTCTCTCGAGCTCGATTCACTCAAGCACATCGATGCCGACATCGTCGATTACACGGTGAGCGACGAGAGTGCGCTCACCGGACGCACTCTTCGTGAGCTGGCGCTGCCGGAAGGAGCCGTGGTGGCAATGATCTCGCGCGATTCGCGAGTGATTCCACCGCGCGGAAATACACGGTTGGAAATCGGGGATCACCTCTTCGTCGTCGTCTCTCAGCAGAGCCGGGGTGCGCTGGAGAGAGCGTTTGCCGAACAGGGGGGAGCGGCGCTGCGCTACGAGCTTGTGGAGTTCTCGCTCAGCGGCGAGGCCACGGTGTCGGATCTGCGTGCCTTCTACGGCATCTCACTCGCGGGGCTGGGCGACGAGATCACGTTGGATGAGGCGCTGCGGGAGCGGCTCGGCCCCGATGTGCATCAGGGGTCGTTGCTGGAGTGCGGC
>DATKDD010000236.1:0-6879 GCA_035512875.1 Gemmatimonadaceae bacterium
ACCGTGGAGTTGGGAGGCCAGGATGCGTGTCGTCCGCTTCCTGGCACCGCATGGGTACTGCTTCTATCTCCACGCGCCCAAGGGCGATCCGTTCCTTCGTCGCAGGTGGAGGGAAATGCATCCGGAGGAGGATGTTGCCGAGCTCACCCGCTTGCGCGGCGCCTGCCAAGGCGCGGGCGTCCGTTTTGGCGTGGGGCTGAGTCCATACGAGGTCTACGAGAACTTCGATCGCGCCGCGCGTGAGGCGCTCCGCCGGAAGTTGGCCTCGTTCGATGAGCTGTGTGTTCAGGATCTGGCCATTCTCTTCGATGACATGCGAGGCGACATGCCGGATCTCGCCGAACGACAGGTGGAGATCGTTCACTGGGCGTTGGAGCGAACTGCCGCCGGGCGGGTGATCGTTTGTCCGACGTATTATTCCGACGACCCGGTACTCGACCGCGCGTTTGGACGCCGGCCGGACGGCTACCTCGAACAACTCGGCGCATCACTCGAGAGGAGGGTCGAAGTCTTCTGGACGGGAGAGGAAGTCGTCTCGCGTGAGATTTCCCCCGCGCACCTGCGCCGCGTAGCCGTCCGACTCGGTCGCAAGCCCTTTCTTTGGGACAACTATCCCGTGAATGACGGGCAGCGGATGTCCCGGTTCCTGCATCTGCGCGCGTTTACCGGCCGCCCGGCATCGAACGCTGCCTTTCTCACGGCGCACGGCGTCAACCCCGCCTTGCAGCCGACGCTCAGCTTGATCCCGGCACTCACGCTCGAGGACAGCTATCGTCTGGGTGACGAATACGAATACGGAGCCGCATTCCGCCGTGCGGCGGCCGAGGCGCTGGGCGAACCGTTAGGCAGCCGGTTGTGGGAGGACATTCTCGTTCTGCAGGACGTCGGACTCGACCGGCTCGGCGAGAAGGAAGCATTGCTGCGTGATCGTTATTCCGCAGTCGACCATCCGGCCGCCCGGGAGATAATCGGCTGGCTGGATGGCGCGTACCGCATTACCGATGAGATGGTGGAGACGCAATAGCGTTTCTCCGCCCCTCCAGAGTCGCTCTTTTTTTGTCTCCTCCAACTCATGTCCAGTCCAATGCACCGTCGCCACTTCCTCTCCTTGAGCGCCACGGCCGCCGTTGGCGCCGCAGTTCCCCATCGCGCGGATGTTGGAAGGAACCGCGAGCCGGCGCCCGCTCCGCCCTTCGACTCGCCTTTCCCATTCGAGCTGGATGAAGTAACCGTCATGCAGTTGCAAAGCGGGATGCAATCGGGCAAGTGGACCGCGGAGCGACTGACCGAATTGTATCTCTGGCGCATTGACCGGATGGACCGGCGAGGTCCTAACGTGAATGCGGTGCTCGAGGTGAACCCCGACGCCCTGGCCATCGCCGCCGAACGCGATGCGGAGCGCAGAGCGGGGCGCGTACGGGGGCCGATGCATGGCGTTCCGGTACTCATCAAGGACAACATCGACACGGCGGACCGGATGCTCACGTCGGCGGGTTCGCTGGCACTGCTCACGCACGCGCCGCGCGATGCATTCATCGTAAGGCGAATGCGCGAAGCCGGCGCGGTCATCATTGGAAAGACGAACTTGAGCGAGTGGGCCAACTTCCGATCGACCCGCTCGAGCAGCGGCTGGAGCGCCCGCGGTGGGCAGACGAAGAACCCGTACGCCCTCGACAGGAATCCGTGCGGTTCGAGCTCGGGAACCGGCGCGGCGATATCGGCGAATTTCGCGGCGGTCGGAGTAGGGACGGAGACCGATGGCTCCATCGTCTGTCCGTCCCACGCCTGCGGGCTGGTGGGCTTCAAGCCGACGATCGGGCTGGTGAGCCGGAGCGGTATCGTACCGATCGCTCACAGCCAGGATACGGCCGGTCCGATGGCGCGCACCGTGGGAGATGCGGTTGCGCTGTTAGGCGTGATTGCAGCGGTCGACCCCGGCGATGAAGCGACAGCCGCGAGCAGCGGGCGCGTGCCAACCGATTGGAGCGCGGCGGTCGACTCTGCTTCGTTGCGCGGCAAGCGGTTAGGCGTGGCGCGCGAGATGTTCGGGTTCAATCCGCACGTCGACCGCGTGCTGGAAGAGGGCCTCACAGCCCTGCGCGACGGAGGCGCCGAGTTGGTCGACGTCGAGCTGCCGACACGCAACCAGTTCGGCGATTCGGAGTTCGAGGTGCTGCTGTACGAGTTCAAGGCGGACCTGGAGGCGTATCTGGCGGCACGAGGCGGGGGGGCCCAGTACAAGACCCTGGCTCAGCTCATCGAGTTCAACGAGGGAAACCGGAACCGCGAGATGCCGTATTTCGGTCAGGAGATCTTCGAGATGGCCGTAAAGAAGGGTCCACTGACCGACAAGGCGTACCGCGATGCACTGGCGAAGAATCATCGTCTGGCGCGTACGGAGGGGATCGACATGGCGGTTGGAAAGCACCGCCTCGATGCGATCCTGGCTCCGACAGGGGGACCGGCCTGGCCGACCGACCTGATCAATGGCGATCACTTTGGCGGTGGCAGCTCGGCCCTGGCCGCGGTGGCTGGGTATCCGAACATTACCGTTCCGGCCGGTTTCACGTTCGGCCTGCCCGTGGGGGTGTCGTTCTTCGGGCCGGCGTGGAGTGAGGGGGTACTGATCAGCGTTGCGAGGGGATTTGAGCGGGAATTGGACGGAGAGGGTAGGCGAGCGCCGGAATTCCGGGAAAGGGCCGCATTGTAGAGAGGAAAATAGGAAGTAGGAATTAGGAATTAGGAAATGGGAAATAGGGCGACTGGGCTATCTCCGTACCCATAAAACCGCGCGGCGCAGCGCGCCGCGCAGTCCACCCCTATTTCCTAGTTCCTAGTTCCTAATTCCTGCTTTTCGGATTCCTGCTTTTCGGCAACCCTCCCGGGTCCGCCGGTGCCTTAATTTCTGGAACCAATGACCGCACCCGCCACCGACCAATTCGTAATCGAGCGCGCCATCCGTGGGGATGAGCGAGCACTGCGTCAGCTTTGGACGCGGCACGCGCCGCGCATCGATGCGGTAGTGCGGCGACTGGCCGGAGATCCGGACCTTGCAGCGGACATAGCGCAGGACGTCTGGATGCAGATTTTCCGCGCTCTTCCGAGCTTTCGTGGTGATGCGCAGTTCGCCACCTGGGCGCACCGGATCGCGGTGAATCGGACGCTCAACGCGTTGCGGAGGGTGCGCCGGGTGGAGAAGCTGGAGTTGGTGATCGAGGACGACACCGTGTCGGTGGAGATGGATTCCGATCGCGCATTCCTCGCCGACTCGATCGAGCAGGCGATGCAACGGCTGCCGGCCGGAGCACGAATGGTGTTCGTCCTGCACGATGTGGAAGGGTACACGCACGAAGCGATCGCCGAGGAGTTAGGCATCACGTCGGGCGCATCAAAATCGCAGTTGTTCAAGGCTCGCGCGAAATTACGCCGGCTGCTCGCGCACCTGGTCGATGGACCCATGCCGGTATCGGAACGCACACATGTCACACCTGAATCCTGAACGTTTAGCGGAGCTCGCCGACGGCGTGCCGACCGACGCCGAAACGGCACATCTCGCGCAATGCGCGGCATGCGCCGGCGAGCGGCAAGCGCACGCGGCGGTGATCGAGCTCGCGCGCCATACCGGTGAGCACGCTCTTCCGCCGCTGACCAGCTTCGAATTCCTGGCTGAGCAGCTTCGGCTGGAGGGTCGTATTTCGTCAGGCACGCCGTCGAAGTCCCGGTTCGTCACCACTGGCTGGTGGATGCGTGCCGCGGCGGCGGTGCTTCTTGTGGTCTCGGGCGTCGCGATGGGACGCTGGTCGGCAACGGAACAGCCGGTTACGCCAGGGGCGGCATCCGAGAACTCGGTGGCGGTGCCGGATTTCGCGACACCCGAGGAGGCGCGGTCGACCCTCGTGCGCGCCGAGCGGGAGTACCGCGGCGCGCTGAGCTGGCTCGCGCAGAACGGTGGCGACGCAACCGTACTGGAAGGTCCGGATGCCTATCGAGCCCGGCTGGCCGTGCTCGACGAGTTGGCTGGCGCGGCACGGCGTGGAGTAGATGAAGCGCCGTACGATCCACTGCTCAGTCAGTACTATCTGTCCACGCTGGCGGCGCGTCAGGCGACGCTGCAGCAGCTGGGCGGCGCGCTCCCGTCGGGCGTGCGTCTCACGCAGTTCTAACGAATGATGGATAAAATGCGGGTTCGAGTCGTATTGGCGGCGGTTGCCGCCGGACTGATTGGCGCGCCGCCGTCGGCGCACGGGCAAGCCAGCGGGCGCGGCGGAACGTCTCAGGACGCCTGTGTGGGTGAGTGCGCGCAGCGGCAGCAGGAGACGCTCCGCGAGCTCGCGCGCGCGCGCGCGGATCTCGCTCGGCTGGCCACGCTCCTTGCGCAGCGGGGCGACTCGCTCGACCCGGCGGTGCTGGCGGCGGTGCGGGCGCAGCTGGCCACGGCAATGCGCAACATGGAGCGGACGGAGCTTCGCGTGAGGGAGGTTGATGCGCAGCGGGTCATGGTGGCGCGTGTGCGCCCTCGCGCCCCCTCGGAGGTGATCTCGCGAAGCGGTTGGCTCGGCGTTTCCTTCTCGTCGAACTTCCGCGTCGTCGAACGGCCTGGCGAGGCTCGGCTCTTTCACTTCCAGGAATATCCGGTGGTCGAGGCGGTGGAGCCCGCGTCACCGGCGCGTCATGCCGGAATCGAGGTCGGTGACCGGCTGCTGGCCTTCAAGCAGAAGGATCTGCGTGCCGAGCCCATTGCGCTGGACGAGATGCTGTCGCCTGGCAACAGGCTCCCGGTGCTGCTCAAGCGTGGAAATGCGACGCGGACCGTGATGGTGGTCGTCGGTGAGCGCCCTCGAGGAGCGTGGTCGGTCGACGTTGAGCCGGCAATGGCGCCGCCAGCTCCTGCGCCATCGCTTTATGTCCCAGCTCCGTCTTCTCCGCGGGGCGTGGCGCCTCCGACCGCACCGATCAACGTCTACGCGCTCTCTTCTTCGGTCGTGTCGCTGGCCGGCGCCGAGATGGCGCAGCTACCGGTGGAAATGCGCGAGCAGGTAGGTGCCGCGGGTGGATTGCTGGTGCTTCGAGTCGGTCAGGGAACGCCGGCCTCTCGCGCAGGGTTGCACAGTGGCGACGTGCTCGTGAAGGCCAATGGCAAGCTACTCCGTACATCGCGCGACCTGCGCACGGCCCTCGAAGAGTCGCCCAACGCGGCACTCGCGCTCGAGCTCGTTCGTAAGCGTCAAACGATGACCGTGAGGATGAAGTAAAGACTCAATCGAGAAGCGCGATCCGCGAGAAGACTGAACGCACCATCTGCCCGAACGAAACGGGGCGGGTGGTGCGTAGTGTTTCGAGGGTGTACTCTCGCACCTCGCACCTCGCGCTTCCTTTCCTCTCTCCCCATGTCTCGACTCATTCTCGCCGCTTTGGTCCTCATCCCCGCGGCTGGGCTCGCGCAGAATCCCGCTGGTGTGGATTCGATCTATGCCGACCTAGCCAAGGCTGGACATCCGGGATGCGCCGTGGCTGTGGTCCGAAATGGCGAGATCGTGCACGCGCGAGGGTACGGAACGGCGCATCTCGAGCATGCGGTTCCCATTACGCCGGCTACGATCTTCTACGCGGGCTCGGTCTCCAAGCAGTTCACCGCGGCGGCGGTGGCGCGTGCCGCGCGGGACGGCAAGCTGTCGCTGGATGATGACGTGCGGCGCTGGGTGCCCGAGCTTCCTGATTTCGGCACGCCCATAACGATTCGCCATCTCGTTCACCACACGTCCGGGATCCGGGACTATCTGGCGTTGCGCGGGCTGGCCGGCCATCCGCCGGATGGCGTATTTGGAGACGACGAGGTGCTCGAGATACTCGGCCGCCAACGGGCGCCTAACTTCCCCGCTGGCGAGCGCTATCTTTACAGCAATTCGGGCTATTGGCTGATGGGGCAGATCATCGAGCGCGCGACGGGCCAGTCGCTGCGGGAGTACGCCGATTCGGTGTTCTTCAAACCGCTGGGGATGACGCGCACGCACTTCGCGGACGATCACGCCGAGGTGGTCCCAGGCAGGGCGCAGGCGTACGAGCCGGTGGGCGCGGAGAAGTGGAGGATCAGCATGCCAAACTTCGATGTGAACGGCGCCGGCGGCTTGCACACCACGGTCGGCGATCTGGCGAGATGGGACGCGATGTTCTTCGATAGTGCCGCGGCAACCGCGGCGTTCGTGCGAGGGCTGCACCAGCGTGGGGTGCTCACTTCGGGAGACACGATCGACTACGCGTTCGGCTTGACGATCGATGAGTACCGCGGACTTCCGCGGGTGTCGCATGGAGGCTCGTACGGCGGCTATCGCGCACATCAGTTGCGCTTTCCCGAGCAGCGTCTGTCGGTGCTGCAGCTTTGCAACGCGGCCAACGCCGACCCGGGCGCGCGGGGGTTGCGGGTCGCCTCCGTCTACCTGAAGAACCAGTTCACCGAGCCTGCACCTCGTCAGGCAGCCAGTCGAAGCGAGGCTCCTTCGCCGGGTCCGCGGTTGACGAGCGAGCAGCTGACCGAGTTGGCCGGCCGGTACACGAGCGCAGAGTTGGGCGCCGATGTCACGCTCAGCGTGCGCGGGGATTCGCTAATCGTCAGGCGCGGCGGCCGCGAGGTGGCAATGCGAGCGACCGGAGCCGATGCGTTCACGGCCCCCGGCATGGGCGTCGTAAGGTTTTTACGGAACATGGAAGGGCGGGTGACGGCGTTCTCCGTCGGCGCGGGCCGCGCGACGGGAATCGTGTATGAGAGGCAGGAAATAGGAAATAGGAAATAGGAAATAGGAATTAGGAAATGTGGGATAGGGAATTAGGGTTGGAAAGGAAATGGGACCTCGTAGAGGTCCCATTTCCTGTTTCTCCCAATTC
>DATKDD010000237.1:0-3719 GCA_035512875.1 Gemmatimonadaceae bacterium
ACCGCGACGGTATTTTCGTTGCACGCATCGGCGATGCGTGAGGCATCACGCGTGTCGACGTAGCTGAACGTAAGCCCGTAGTTGCGCAGGATTCGATCGAACAGCCGGAAGGTGCCGCCGTAGACGTTCTCGCCGCAAACGATGTGATCGCCAGACTTGAAAAGCTTCATGATCGAGTCGAGACATCCCATTCCGCTCGAAAACGCGAATCCGTGCGTAGCCCCTTCTAGAGCGGCAACATTGCGCTCGAGTGCTTCCCGTGTTGGATTTTTTCCGCGAGCATACTCGTACCCCTTGTGCTCACCAAGAGCGTCCTGCACATACGTGGAGGTTAGATATACAGGGGTCATGATCGCGCCCGAGAGCGGCTCCGGCCGCTGTCCGGCGTGGATTGCGCGAGTGCCGAATCGCGCCTCCAGTTCGTCTTCGAATATGCGAGTCATTCAGAGATAATGTCAAAGGGATTGGTGGAAGATAGCGCGAGCGTCCGGGCGCGGCGAGCGCTCGCGCGAGCAAGGAGCTGGGGGCAGTGACCGCCCATGCTCTCGATTCGGCGCGGACGCCTCTCCGCTGCCTCATCGTCGACGATGAACCTCGTTTGCGTCAAGCGCTGATGCGCTTGATGGGCGGGGACGGCTTCACCTGCTTCGAGGCGGGTTCCGGAGTCGAAGCGCTCGAGGTACTGGCTCGCGAGCCTGTCGATCTCATGATCTCGGACATGCGTATGCCGTACATGGACGGGTCCGAGCTGCTGCGGCAGGTGCGCGCGCAATATCCGACGGTAGCCGTCGTTATGATCACGGCAGTAAACGACGTTCAGCTAGCGGTCGACAGCATCGCAAATGGCGCGATGGACTACCTGACGAAGCCGTTCGCACTCGACGAGGTCCGGGTGCGGATTTGCCAGGCGCTGGATAAACGGCGCCTGATGCTGGAAAACGCGGAATACCAGGAAAACCTCGAGGAGCGGGTTCGCGAGCAGTCCGATCGTCTGGAATCGCTGTTCCTCGCCAGCGTGCAGTCACTGGCAGAAGCGCTGGAGCTCAAGGATCCGTACACCCGCGGCCACTCCATTCGGGTAAGCCGCTACATGCGCGTGCTGTGCGACGTTCTACAGCTCGATGAGGAAGTGGTCCGTGCGATCGACATGGGCGGGCAGTTGCACGACATCGGCAAGATCGGCGTGCGAGAGGCGGTGCTGAACAAGGAAGGTCCGCTCACGCGGGAAGAATACGAGCACATCATGACGCATCCGGTGCTTGGCTGGCGAATTCTCAAACCCCTTCTCGCCGACGCTCCCACCGCGCTCGCAATAGTCCGCTCGCATCACGAGCGTTACGACGGGAGTGGCACTCCCGACGGCCTGTCAGGGCAGTCAATTCCACACGCCGCGCGCCTGTGTGCCGTGGCCGACGCGTTCGATGCGATGATGAGTGTGCGCCCGTATCGCAAGTCGATGTCGATCGAGGCGGCCGTCGGCGAACTCAAGACCTACGCCGGAAAGCAATTCGATCCCGAGATCGTCGAGGCCTTTTTCGTGGCGTTCGAGCGCGGTACGATCGCCGAGATCATGCGCCAGCCGCTCGATGTGTCGCCGGCGGTGGCGTTGGCGATGGAGTAAGGCGGGAAGCGGGAAGTGCGAAGTGCGCAGTACCCTCACGGCTCAATTCTGATCTCACTCGGCTGCTTGTAGCTGCTGAGGCGCTGCTCGCACCATTGCGCGATCTCCTCAGCGGTTGCGGATCCAGTTACCAGCAGGTGGATGTCGTTGTCGTGCTCTTCGCTGGGGACGGGTACAACTCGCGCCGAGGTGACCCGTTCCAGCTCGGCCACTGCCTGCTCGATTTCCACGGGATAGATGTTGAAGCCGTTGCGGGTGAACATCGGCTTTCGCACCCCCCTGAACGTCACGAAGCCGGCGTCGTCCATCGTGCCCAGGTCGCCGGTGTGCAACCAACCGTCGCGCACCGTGAGCCCTTCCGTGGAGTTGCCCAGGTACGTGCTGAACAGGCTGTCGCCCGCAACGCAGATTTCACCAACTGCCCCGCAAGGCAGGGAACCGGCATGCTGAGGATCGCGGATCGATACGCCCACGCCAGGGAACGCCTGCCCTAACGAGCCACGCCGGTTCGCCATGGATGGCCGGTTGAACAGGCTCACCGGACCCGCCTCGGTAAGACCGTATCCCTGTCGCAGCGGGATGCCGGTCCGCTCCTCCCAGCGAGCCTGCAGGCCGGGGTCGAGCGGCGCTCCGCCGCAGATGCACAGCCGCAGGGTGGCGGGGAGCGTAGCAGCGGCCTCTCGCTCCAGCGCGGCCAGCACGGCTACGTAGATCGCCGGAACGCCGGCGAAGATCGTTATTTCGCCGCTCCGCAGCCGATGCGCTACTCGAGTCGGTTGAAAGCGCTCGACAGGCTCGACCCGTGCTCCGGCGAGGAGCGGCGCGATCAGAGTCACCGTCAGACCAAACAGGTGCGCGAATGGGAGTACCGCCAGCATGTGGTCGTCCGGCCGCATGGCGGTCGCCGCAATCGTCGCTCGCGCGTTATGCAGCAGCGCGCGATGCGTCAGTACCGCGCCCAGCGGCCGACCCGCCATGGCCGAAGTGTACACGATCGCTGCCTCCTCCTCACTTCCCGCTGCGTCCGGATCCCCCTCGAGTTGCAGCCCGAAGTGCGCGCCGAGATCGGCATCGCGGTGCTCGCCGCCCGCTACCACGCAGGCGTGGCGGGGCGCATCGTCCATCAGCACATGCGTCATTCCCGGCGGCAGCCTTGTCGCGAGCGCCGTCGTGGTGAATACGGCTCCGACGTTCGCATCGGCGATCTGATACGCGATCTCCAATGAAGCGGACATCGGGTTGATGAGCACCGCGCCCCGACCCTCGCTCGCGGTCAGCGCGACGAGAAAGGCACTCCCGTTCGGCATCAGCAGGGCTGCACGCCGGCCGGCCAAAGCGCGCACCAATTGAGGGCTGCGGGTTAGTAAAGTGACGCCCGCCGCGACGAGGTCTCGCGCCGGGCTGTCAGCAACCCGGCCCTCACGTGCGGCACAGGCGAATGGAATTAGGCCCAGCGGATCGCTCAGAAGGCGCTCGCGGATTGGGGGGGGGCGGGTGAAGCTAGACCGCTGACGTTAACGCTGTAAAGCTGCGATTGTGCTTTGTGCGACTCTGGGAGATCTCCTGGGCAGTCGCTAGGAATCAGCGCGTTGATCGGCGATCGGAGCCGCATTGCGCGACATTCGCTGGTGACCCGTACCGAAACTCGGGTGCTCCTGTTAGAAACCTTTCAGCGGCTTGACGGTCTTTGTCCAAGTGTCCAGAAATCGTGCGACCGGGTGGGGGAGAACACGTGAGCTTTCGCGGTTTGATGGTGAGCGTCTCCGGAATCAGGGGACGGGTCGGCGACGGTCTTACGCCGGAAGTCGTTGGTCGCTATGCTGCAGGGTTCGGCGCCTGGGTGAGGTCGCGCGGGGGCCGAACCGTCGTCGTCGGACGGGACTCCCGGGTGTCGGGACCGATGTTTCATCGAGTGGTGTTGTCGGCGCTGCAGTCGGTCGGCATCGACGTCATAGATATTGGCATGGCCCCAACGCCCACAATTCAGCTGGCGGTGGAGCATCACCACGCCGGCGGCGGGCTGGCGATCACGGCGAGCCACAACCCTGTCGAGTGGAACGCGCTCAAGTTCATCGGCCCGAGCGGACTCTTTCTCGAC
>DATKDD010000238.1:0-5189 GCA_035512875.1 Gemmatimonadaceae bacterium
GCGCCACCGATTACCCGATATTCCGTTCCGTCCTTGAGATTCAGGCCTTCCAGCCCCTTGACGCGAAACTGCCGCGTTCGGTGTACCTCGCCATTGCCATCGACAGTCGTGTGATCGACGCCTTCGATCGTGCCAAAGAAGTGAATGTCGCCGATGGGGTCGCCGCACAGTGCCGTGGCCGCAAAGAACGACTGGAAGTGCTGCACACCCGAAACGGTTGCCTTTAGAGCGGGAGCCTCGAGCCGCGGCTCCAGCGGCTGGATGGAATCGGTACCGCAGCCGGCGAGGCCCGTGACAGCCGCGGCGACCAGTGCAAGGCGTTTCATGCGGTTCTCCTGGAAGTTGTGATCGATTGCCCGAGCCAGCGCGGCGGTCTGCCGCGGTTGCTCATTTGTCTCTCACGCGTAAGTTCAGACGTGGGGCTCATCTCGATCTCAAGTTTTCCTCACACGCCCCCCAGGTCCGCGACATGTATCATCTCAAGGCGTTCGGCGGTCTCTCACTGTCGAGCGATGCGGCGCCCCTCCCCGCCGCCGCGACCCAGCGGCGGCGGTTGGCGTTCCTGGTGCTGATTGCAGGTGCGGGGGAACGCGGCATCACTCGGGACAGGCTCGTGTTCTACCTCTGGCCGGACGGCCAACCCGAGAAGGCGCGTCACGCCCTCGAGCAGTTGCTCTATGCCTCCCGCCGGGATCTAGGGAAGGACGCGTTCCTCCCGGATAACAAGTGCCTGCGTTTGAATCCTGACGTCATTCGGAGCGATGTACTGGAGTTCGAGTACGCCGTCGAGCGCGGAGATCTGGAGCGGGCAGCCTCGATCTATAGCGGGCCCTTCCTCGATGGAGTGTACCTGAGCGACGCGCCGGAGTTCGAGCGCTGGATGGAGGAGGAGCGCAATCGTCTGGAGCATCGCGCTGCGGCCGCCCTCGAGCGGTTGGCGTGTCAGGCTGTGGCGAGCGGCGATCGTCAGGCGTCGATCGAATGGTGGAGTCGCCTTGCGGCGGCGGATCCCCTCAATGCCCGCAGCGCGCTCGGACTCATGAATGCGTTTGCTATCGCGGGAGATCGCGCGGGGGCGCTTCGACACGCCCAGGTCTACGAGACGCTCGTCCGGCAGGAATTAGAGATGGAGCCGGACGCCGAAGTCGTCGCTCTTGCCGAGCGGCTGCGGAGGGATCCGGAACCGATGGAAGCCGTGACCGGCGGCGCCCTGGAGATCCCGGCAGCTCTGGAAGAATCCGGCGAGCGACGGCCGGCGCAGCCAGTGGAGAAAGCGCGGCGCCAACTCCCCTCCCGGCGCATCTCCCTCCGTGGAGCGTTGTTCGCATCGGTGCTCCTCGTCGTTCTGGCGGGCGCTTGGACGTTCTCGCAAAGGCAGGTCGCTTCGCCTGCGCCAGCGTCTCACTCTGCGCTCGCTGTCCTTCCATTCGTCGATATGAGCGCGAATGGTTTGGACGAGTACTTCAGCGACGGGATGACCGAGGAGCTCATACACGCGCTCAGTCAGGTGCCTGGGCTGCGAGTAGTGGCCCGCACCTCGGCGTTCTCCTTCAAGGGTGCGCCGGCAGACGTGCGCACGATCGGTGAGAAGCTGAACGTGAGTTCGGTTCTGGAAGGCAGCGTCCGCCGGGCAGGGGACCGGGTGCGGATCACCGTCCAGTTGGTCGATACGAAAAGCGGATATCACCTCTGGTCGGAGACCTACGACCGGCAGACGACGGACATCTTCGCGGTGCAGGATGAAATCTCCCGCGCCGTCGTCACCCGGTTGCGTCCTGAAGCTGAGCGACACGTCATGTCGGGCGCGCCGGCGTCCGCGCCTAACATCGATGCGTACAACCTCTACCTGCAGGGCCGCTACCTCGCAAATCAGAAGACACCGGCCTCGCTCCACCAGGCGGTGGAGCGGTTTCAGGGCTCGATCGGACGTGCTCCGTCGTACGGGCCCGCGTACGCGGGTCTCGCCGACAGCTACAACGCGCTGATCGCTCATACGAGGGCACCTACTGAGCAGCATGCGTTCCTGTCGAATGCCGAGGCGGCGGCGCGCCGCGCCATTCAGCTCGACCCGGGACTGGCCGAGGCGCATACGGCACTGGGCAATCTCCTGATTCACCGGTGGGACTGGACGGGCGCCGAGCTGGCGTTTGGGCGCGCGATTGACGCGAACCCAGGCTTCGCCACCGCCTACGAGCGATACGGCATCCTTCTCGCCCTCGTGGGCAAATTCGACGAGGGCGTCCGAGCGCTCCAGCGCGCTCAGGAGCTCGACCCGCTCTCGCTGAACATCCACGGCTCGACCGCCTACGTCCTCAATCTCGCTCGGCGTTATGCAGAGGCGGAGCCGCAGGCGAGACACCTGATTGCCATGGACTCGACGCGCGAGGCGCCACACTTCCGGCTCGGGTCGGTTCTGCTCCAGATGGGGCGCCATGACGAGGCGGCCCGGGCGTTCCAGGCCGCCATGCGGCTGTCGCCCTCGGCCAGGCAGAATTCCATCCCGATGCT
Source organism: Gemmatimonadaceae bacterium (assembly GCA_035512875.1). Lineage (GTDB taxonomy): Bacteria > Gemmatimonadota > Gemmatimonadetes > Gemmatimonadales > Gemmatimonadaceae > JALZIF01. The sequence continues at coordinate 2,509 of DATKDD010000238.1, forward strand.
GGCGTACACGTATGAACGCGGTGGTCGGTCGGAGGACGCTGCGCGGCTCCGGCCCGAGATCGAGCGCGGCATCAAGGACAAGACGATCTCCGGCTACTTCGCAGCGGCGTATTTCGGCGCGACCCGAGAGACGGACCGGGCCTTCGAGGTGCTCGACGAGCTCGCGGCGCAGCACGAGAGCTGCTTGCAGGATATCGCCGTCGATCCGGTCATGGATCAGCTCCGCTCGGATCCGAGATTCACGCGGCTGATCAACCAGGTCGGCCTCGTGGACGCGGGGAGACGATGAAGATCTCGGTCGTCGTTGCCGCCAGCCGCGTGTTCCTTGGTGCTTACGGGCGCGGCGCGTCGGCGGCGCCGCCCCGGAGCCTCGCCGCCGCCTCGCGCGCCCGCCGCACCATCGGCTGCAGCTCGGAATCGGCATCCTGCCACGCCTCGGCGAACTTCTCGTACAGCTCGATCGCCCGCTCGCGCTCGCCGAGCTGCTCGTGCAGCAGCGCGCGTTCGGCGAACGAGAGCACGTGCAGGAGGGAGGTCATCGTCGGCTCAACGAGGGTATGGTGGGCAGTATCCAGCGTCTCGTACACCGCCAACGCGCGTCGGCGCTCGCCGAGTCCGGCGAGGATGTCGGCCCAATCGTACTTCGTGGCAAGTGCCTCTTCGCGCAACGGAGTCGTGGGATCGGGCAGGGCCTCATCCAGCCGTGCGTGCCGCTCGACCAGCTGGCGGGCGTGCGCCGTGTCGCCCCGCTCGACCGCGAGCACGGCGAGTGCGGAGGGCCATAGCGTGTCTCGACTCGCCGCCAACCACTCGGAGAGCTGTGTCGTGTCACGCGTCAGGCGATAGGCGGTGAGGCTCGCGGGGTTGCCCGACACGTATGCCACATGCGCCACCGAGTCCCGCCTCCGCCTGGGCATTTGGCGCGCGTTCTTCGCCGAGCATATGGTTCGGCATGCGTTTCGGCGCGTGTTGACTACCGCACCCCTATTCCGAACGGCAACCTTGCGGGCCAATGGATTCGCAACCGTATCGCGCGAGGACGAACGATCATGGGTCTTCATCTCTGTTATGAGTTGGCTCTTGATCCGGCGACGCTGGAGTCGACGGTCATCGCACGCGTCGCCGCGCTGCGCGAGCAGGCGCTTGCCCTTCCCTTCGGGGCCGTGTCCGATGTCGTGCGACTGACTGAGGATGATCTCGCGAAGCGAAGACCACTGCGGGGCCTCGCATTCACGCAGCTCGAGGACGTCGTGCAGCATTCGGCGGCTTCGACCCGCAACGAACTCTATTGCCGGCAGGTCGGGAATTCTGAGGATGACGGTTACGCGGGTGAAGGGGAGGTACCATCGAGCGTTCGGACGCTGGCCATCGGCTTCGCCGTCGCACCAGGTCGCGGCTGCGAGCCGGCGGCGTTCGGTCTTACCTCGCTTCGTTATGCCGAGGGTGCGGGGGAACGCTGGTGGTGGCACCAGTGCTGCAAAACGCAGTACGCGTCGGTCGTGAGCGACGAGCACCTCCTTCGGTGCCACGGCTCGCTCGTGGCGTTGTTGGATGGTGCGGAAACCGCCGGCTTCGAGGTCGTCGTCCGCGACGAGACCGGCTACTGGGAGTCGCGGGAACCGAGGCAGCTATTCGATGCCGTCGGACGGATGAACCGACTCGTCGCACGATTCGCGGGAACGTTCACGGATGCGGTGCGCGACGCGGGGGCCGATGGTCGTCAGGTGCGGGGTGAGATTTTCGAGCACCCGGACTTCGAGCGACTGGAAATGCCCGAATAGCAACGGCGAGGCTGGACTCGTCGCCGGTCCAGAGATCCTGATCGGGACGGGCGGATTCGGTCACGGATGGCCACTACTGCGGGGCGGTCGCTTACTCCTGGCGTTATGCCAGCAGCTCGAATCCTGCGACTTCAAAATGCCTGTCGAATGCGAATGCGCTGGTGAGTCGTTCGCGGCGCATCACCTCGAAGCTGACCGCGTCAATGAGCGAGAATCGCTGATCGGGGAAGCGGCTCAACCAGCGGAGCACCGAATCGCGCGTGAGGTCTGCCGCAACCTCGACCCACTCGTGGATCGGATCGTCCAGCAGGTTCAGCACCGTGGCTCGTGCCTCCTCCACACCACGCAGGTACAACAGGTGAGAATGAAGCTCCCCGAGGATCAGCGTCGTACCGACGAACTGCCCGCCCGCCACCAGATGTCTCTCCGCAATGTCGACGGCCCGGGCGTGATACTGATCTCGACGGCGTGAGAGCGCGAGCAGCGCACTGGTATCAACGAGTGCGCGCACGCTTCCGCTTGCTGCGCTCCCCGTAGCCGCCGCCGTATAAATAACTGTCGGCGTGTTCGGCGACATCAGCCGGAAGATCGTCGCTTCCGGCGGTGGCGACGAGATGTCGAAGCGAGAATCCCGGCTTCTTCTCGCTCAACGCGTCATCGGCAAGTCGGCGCAGCCCGCGCCGGAACAATTCGGTTTTGGGCAATCCGGTCTTCCTCGTCATCTTCTCCAGCAGTGCACGATCGCGTTCGTCCAGGTATACCACAACCTGCTCGCGAACGCGCTTCGGTTCTCGCTTCGGCATGCTGTCCTCACATTCGTACGAGTACGATGTACTAGCATTGAACACTAGCATGGGATGCTGGCGATGTCTACCGCGGAGCCGAGGGGAGCGTCATCTC
>DATKDD010000239.1:0-4111 GCA_035512875.1 Gemmatimonadaceae bacterium
GCAGCCGCGCTATCATAGCCCGGGGTGCCCGTGCCGCGTCCGGCAAGCAAATCACTGGCGAGGAAGGTGACGTCGCTACGCAGTGTCGCGGTATCCGCGGCAGCCGCCGCAGGCGAGAGGGAGCTTGCGCGGCAACCGGCAACGGCCCACAACGCGAACAGGGCGACAGCGAACCGGAACGAGTAGTACGGGAGCCGCGAGCGCGAGATGGAGAACGGCACGGAGACGGAAGGGGAACGTTCGTTTGAGTTGTGAATGGGAACACCGCAATGTTATTCGTGCAGCGTGAAGCGACAACTGCGACATCACAGGACGAGGCTCAACGGCTCTGCCTGAGGGGCTGCCGCAGTAGTAGGCGGGACGCGGGACGCGCGACGGCGGGACGCGGGACGCGCGACGGCGGGACGCGGGTTGGGCGGTCCTACCGGCCTCAACCGGTAACGGCAGCAGGTTCAGCGCTCGACGGCGAACCGGGCATGCGCTCACCATGAGAGGTTTGGCGTCGGCAGGGCTCGGGGATTGCGATTCCACCCTTCGCGAGTCCGATAGGTATCCGTTAGCTGGTGTCAAATTCGCAACGACATTTGTTTGGGAGAGTGATCGAAATGCAGCATGCGGCGTCGTTCGCGCGTCACTTGGCACGACTCGTCTGGATCGTTCGGCACGAGTCGCAGGCAATAGAGGCGCAGAAGGTGGCTCTCAGGGAGATGGTGGCGGAGCTGGCGGACGCGCCCGTAACCCTCTCGGTCCAGTCGCTGCGCCTGACGGCAGACGACACCCAGCTCCCGGACGACGGAATGGGTGTCCACGAGTTGGCGATTCGCATGCTCGCGCACGGCAGCACGCGCCTGTATTTCCCCGAAGCGACACCGCCGGCCGAGCTGTTGGCGCTTGCTCGACTCATGGCCGAGGACGCGCCTCCGCGCAGTACCGTAGAGACGGTGCGCCAACGCCTGGCCACGGCGAAGGTCGAACGGATCAATGCCGGCGTGGTAGCGCCTAGCACCGGCGAATTCACCGCGTTTCCGATTCCGGATGGCGAAGAGACGGTCATGGGCGCGGCTGCCTCACGAGCGCTGCCCCCGGCACCTACTTCCAGGGTGCTCCGCTCGCTGCTCGAGAGGGCGCGCACGGCTACCGCGCCGCACGAGCTGGCCACGACGTTCGACGAGATCATTGCCGCCGCCCGCGCCTCGTTCAATCGTGGCGACGTCGACACGCTGGTGGACGCCGCGCACGCGGTGCTGGCGATGGAGAAGTACTCCGGGCGTGAGGAGCTCGCTCACCGCTTGAGAGACACGCTTCGCCGTCTGCTCTCGCCGGCGGTGCTCAAGGCGGTAGTGCAACTCGTTCCGCGGCAGCCCGAGCGCTACAACGTGTACCTCGATCTTCTGGAGCGCGCCAAGCAGGGTGGAGCCGAGGCCGTGGTTGCGCAGCTCAGTGGCGCGACTTCGATAGCCGAGCGTCGGGTGTTCTACGACGTGCTCGGGAAACTGGAGCAGGCGGTGCCGGTGCTGGTGCTCATGTTGAATGATGATCGGTGGTACGTGGTCCGCAACGCGGTGGACCTTCTCGGATCGTTAGGGGACGTGACTGTAGAGCCGGCTGTTGCCAAGGCGTTGGGCCACGCCGACGAACGCGTGCGCCGTGCGGCAGCGCTGGCGCTGGCAAAGCTGGGCACGCCGAGCGCGCAACGCGATCTGTATCGCGCCTTGCACGAAGTGTCGAACCCGGTGCGCCATATGGCCGCGATGGCGATCGTGACCCGCGAGGGGGATCGCGCGGTGGCGACCCTGGTGGAGGCGCTCGACCGCGGCGCGGATGACCATGTGCTCAAGGCGATCGTGATGGCCCTCGGCCGGGTGGGCTCCCCCGAGGCGGTGACCGCCCTGGCCCGCACGGCGCGTGCGACATCGGGATTCTTCGACCGTCGCCGCTCGATCGAGGTGCGTGTCGCGGCCATCCAGGCGTTAGGAGAGGCCGGCACCACGGAGGCGGTGAGTGCTCTCCGCGAGCTGACCCACGATCCGGAGAAGCAAGTGCGTGGCGCCGCGATCTGGGCGGTCAAGTCGAAGGACTCGGGGGTCGAGGGTCGAGGGTCGAGGACTGAACGCGGCGCGGGCACATCGAGGAATCCCCCCCCGCCACACGCAGACCCGTCGGAACCTAACGAATCGTAAAGTCCGTCTCCGTGGTGACCATCTTGCACGTTTCCGCCAGCAATGTCGCCACGCGGTCGACGTCTTCGAGACTCACTATCTCGTTCGGCGAGTGCATGTAGCGGTTGGGCACCGATACCAAAGCCGTGGCCACCCCTTCCTGCGAAATGTGAATGGCGTCGGCGTTCGTGGCCGTATCGCGGCCGGCGGCGTGCACGGTGTAGGGGATCTCGTTCGCCTTGGCGGTGTCGACGAGCAGCCGGAATACCACCGGTGATATGAGGGAGCCGCGAGAGATCACCGGACCCGAGCCTAACTTGTGATCGCCGACTTCCTTCTTCTCGATCCCCGGATGATCTGTGGCGAACGTGACGTCGACGACGATCGCCATCTGCGGATTGAGGCACGAGGCGCAGACCAGCGCGCCGCCGCCGTGATAGGCGATCTCCTCCTGCGTCGTCGCCACGGCCACCAGGCGCGCCGCACCCGGAGACTCGGCATAACGCCTTAGTGCCTCGAGCACGATGAAGGCCCCGATCCGGTCATCGATCGATCGCGAGACGATTCGGTTATTCGGGAAGTCGATGGTTCGGGCGTCGATGACCCCGGCGTCGCCGACCGAGAGTCGAAGCTCCGCTTCCTTTTTGTCGGCGGCGCCAATGTCAACCCACAGATCGGTGATCTTGCTCGCCTTTTCGCGGTCTTCGTTCTTCATGAGGTGAATCGGCTTCTTGCCGATCACTCCAAAGACGTCCCCCTCCGCTCCAAGAAATCGAATGCGCTGTGCCACGAGCACCTGCGGGTCCCATCCCCCTATCGGGCCGATGTGGATGTATCCCTCATCATCGATGTACTGGATAATGACGCCGATCTCGTCGATATGGCCATCGAGCATGATCGTGGGCGAACCGCCTGGGTTCACGACCGCAATGCTGTTTCCGGCAACATCCCCGCGGACCTCCTCGGCAAAGGTACGGGCCTCGTCGCGCCAGACCTTGGCAACAGCGGTTTCGTAGCCCGAGGGGCCGGGTGTGTCGAGCAAGCGCTTGAGGAAGACGAGAGATCGGTCCGGAAGCATGGCGTTCAGGCGGATAGGATGTCGGAGGATCGTTCAGAGGTAAGCTAGCGTCACCGGGCCCTCGCCGTCGGGGCAGTGGCGCGATGCGCGAAAAAGTCGTGCTGTAGTGCAATATCGCGCGGAATCGTCAGCGCGCCGTCATACGAGCCGACGCGCGTCATGCCGGAACCGCGAAGTACCGCTCCCAGACTACCCGCCCTGGCGCCTTCGATCGAACGAACGCGCCGATGGATGAGCATGCGCCGGCGAGGAATCGCTCTATTCGCTAGGTGCGGCGGATCGGGAAGAGGATGAACGATGCGAGCATGACGAACAGGCCGATGATGAACCACTGGGCGTTTCCGCTCAGGAAGTAGTATACGCCTCCAAACAACGCGGCCGCCTCCCCGATCGCCCAGGGGAGGATCAACATCGGGCGTCCAGCCGTATGGCCGTGAGGCGCCGGACGCATGCGGAGTACGAGTAGCAGTACGACGGCGAGCACCAGGACGACCAGCACGACCACATGAAGCGTATTCAGCACGTCAGGTGCGGCAGGCTCCCAGTTTGCCCCGCGCTGTATGTAGTACGTGACAGCGCCGAACATCAGCACGCCCATTAGCAAGGCGATGCGCACCACGGCCAGTGAGCTGGCCGGAGGGGGTGAGCCGCTCGCGCGCATGCGGGGGTTGGTCGGCGACACGGCGATCCCTACGGACTCGCCGGTGCCCAGAGGGAGTCCCGATAGACCGCTTCGCCACCGATGAATGTGGCGAGCACGCGGGTGCCGAGCAGTGATGTGTCGGGCACCGACATGATGTCGCGATCGAGCACGACGAAGTCGGCATATTTGCCGGTCCGGAGCGATCCCATGGCCGATTCCTGGAACGCGGCA
>DATKDD010000240.1:0-3103 GCA_035512875.1 Gemmatimonadaceae bacterium
CCGAGCAGCGAGACCGTGTACACCTTCTCGTTCACCACCGACTGGTTCCACACGGTGAACGCGGTCGCGCCGATCACGGCCGCGAGCACTCCCCCCGTTATGCGTTGCCACCGACGAGTGAGCCAGCCGACGAGAACACGCTCGGTAATCAGAAACCAGAAACCGGCAGATAGCGCGCTGGTCACGGCCGCCAGCAGGTTGACCTTGACGGCGACGCTCCCCGGAATCGGCAGCACCGCGAACACGCGGCCGAGCAGGACGAACAGTGGATTGCCCGGCGGGTGCGGATTGCCCAGCACGAACGCCGAAGCGATGTACTCGCTCGTATCCCACATTGCCGTCGTCGGCGCGAGGGTCACCACGTAGAGGATGAACACGCCGAGCGCGGTCAGCGCCGCCGCCAGATACGACGGTCGATAGTCGAGATCGGTGTGTTGAGTCGGTGACATAGAAGGCGGAATCTAGCGACGGGAAAGGCTAGTGGCGGAACTGGCGCTTGCCCGTGAAGATCATCGCAATGCCTCGCTCATTGGCCGCGGCGATGACCTCCGCGTCACGTACCGAGCCCCCCGGTTGTACGATCGACGTGATCCCCGCTTCGGCTGCCTGATCGACGCCATCGCGGAAGGGAAAGAATGCGTCGGAGCCGAGGGCAGAGCCCTTTGTCTCGTGTCCTACCTGCCTCGCCTTGTGCACCGCGACGAATGCCGCATCCACGCGCGACATCTGGCCCGCTCCAATGCCGATCGTTGCCCCTTCGCGCGCCAGAACTATCGCGTTCGATTTGACACTCCCCACCGCGCACCAGGCAAAGCGAAGATCGGAATCCTCCTCTGCGGTCGGCTCGCGGCTGGTCACGACTTCCCACTTGCTGCTGGCTGGAGAGGTCGGCGGATCCTGCAGCAGGATACCTCCGCGCACACGCTTGAAATCGAGCGCGCCGGTGAGCCAGCGTGCGGTCCCTTCCAACACGCGCAGGTTCTTCTTGCGTCCGAGGATCTCCACCGCCGCTTCGTTGAAGGCCGGCGCGACGATGCATTCGACGAACAGACTCGAGATTGCTTCCGCAGCCACCTCATCCACCGGCACGCTGAAGGAAATCACGGAGCCGAACGCGGAAACCGGATCACAGGCTAGCGCCTTACGATACACCTCGAGTGCGGTCTGCCCAACGGCAAGACCGCAAGGCGTTGTGTGCTTGACTATGGCGCAGCAGGTCTTTCCACCGAACGCTTCGCTGGCGAGCAGCGCGCCCTCCAGGTCGAGCAGATTGTTGAACGACAGCTCCTTGCCGCCTCGCTGCACGAGTCCGGCGAGTCCCGCTCCCTTGCGCTCCACATAGAATGCAGCGCGTTGATCGGGATTCTCACCGTAGCGGAGCGCCTGCGCGCGCTGGAACGCGAGTGGCAGCATGGCGGGGAAGCGATCTCCTTCCTGTCGCGCGAACCACTCGGCAATGGCCGCATCATATGCGGCCGTATGCGCAAAGGCCTTGCCCGCAAGCGAGCGCCGGAGCGGCAGTTCGTCGTCGCTGCCTTGCAGCGCCTCCAGAACACGCGCGTAGTCGGCGGGATCTACGACCACCGTGACGGAGGAAAAGTTCTTGGCGGCCGACCGTACCATCGACGGCCCCCCGATGTCGATTTGCTCTATCACCTCGTCAGGCGCGACCCCGTCGCGGGCGGCGGTCTCGCGAAATGGATAGAGGTTAACAATCACGAGATCTATCGGCGCGATTCCATGCTCGGTCATGGCTTCGCGATGGGCCGGATCATCCCTCTTTCCGAGGAGCCCACCGTGAACCTTTGGGTGAAGCGTTTTCACTCTCCCGTCCATCATCTCCGGGAATCCGGTGAGCTCGCTGATGTCCATCGACGTGAGCCCGGCACCGCGTAAGGCGCGGGCCGTCCCGCCGGTGGAAACCAGCTCCCAGCCGAGTTCGACGAGCCCTCGGGCAAGGTCGACGAGGCCGGACTTATCGGATACTGAGAGGAGCGCGAGAGGCATTTTGAGGGTCGGGGGGTTGGGGGTCGGGGGTCGGGGGTCGGTGTACCGCGTGCTGCGCCCTTCGCACTTCGCACTTCGCACTTTTCACTTCTCACTCCTCACTTCGCACTTCGTGGTTCGCCTCAGTCCAGTCCCAGCGTCTTCTCCATCGCCACTTCGAGCGTGGCCTGATTGTCGAGCGCGAAAAACGCCGTGTGGTCACCGCGCAAAGTAGCGCCTTCGACTCGACCGTCGGGCATCAGTCGAATGCGATCGATGGCCAGCGCGTGCACCACGCGAGGAAGGAGGCGGTGCTCCGCGTACAGCACGCGTGAAGCGACGGCCTCCTCCGTGTCGCCGGGGAAAACGGGTACGGGCCACTGGGCGATGATAGCGCCATGGTCGTATATATCGTCCACGAAGTGTACCGTCGGTCCGCTCAGCCGTACGCCGGCTGTTAGCACCGCGCGGTGGACACGAGCCCCGTACATGCCGGGGCCGCCAAACGCGGGAAGCAGGGCCGGGTGCACGTTTATCATCCGTCCCGAATAACGGCGCACCACCGCGCCGGGAATTAGACGCAGGTAGCCCCCGAGCACCACGATGTCGATCTCCTGCTCATCGAATAGATGAAGGAGAGCCGCCTCGTGTTCCGGGCCGGTGTCCAGAACTCGTGCCTCGATGCCCGCATCGCGCGCAATGCCGAGCGCGCCGGCGTCCGGCTTGTTGGACGCCACCAGCACGACCGTCGCGGCCTCACGTCGCGCTGAATGCGCGAAGTACTCGAGCATCACACGAAGGTTGGAGCCCCTTCCGGATGCTAGAACGGCAATTCGGCGTGGCATGTGCCGGGTTTCTATCCGGCGCCGGCCAGGCAACGACGGACGTGCATCATGCTCCATCGCTCAGTACGCGGTACACCGCGTCATCCAGTGATGACGCGAGTGAATCGGCTTCGAGGGCGCGAGCGACATCTGCCCCAGGGGTGGCTGCCGACGGAACCAGCAAGCCGGTGGCGCCCAGCGCCTGCGCCGGCTCGACATCACGCCACCGATCGCCGATACACCACGACGAGGCCAGGTCCACATCGTGTTCTCGCGCAGCGCGCTCGAACAGC
>DATKDD010000241.1:0-11211 GCA_035512875.1 Gemmatimonadaceae bacterium
CCTTCCGCGCCATAGCCCACTTCGATCCGGCACTCGCCACGGCCGCTGGAATTCGTCTGATTGGGCACCAGCAGAATTATCACGCCGCTGTTGCGCCGCGCGTCGCCAGGCTGTCCGAGCGCGCCGACGCGCCACTCGCGCCCGATTCTGAGCGCCATGTCGCTTGCCGGAACGTCGCCCAGATCGGGCAGCGTGACGACCACGATCTCCCCTCCCGACTTGGCGCGAACGTCCTGGACGATGGCCTGGATGCGCGCCTCATCCGACGCGCTTATCAAGTCGGCGAAGTCGTTCACGAAGCCACGCGGCTGCGGAAGCGGTGTCGCTTGTAGCAGCAGAAGGGCCAGGATAGCTTGTATCACGCCATGGAACAACGGCCGACTCTCCTCCTTCGCTCCGGTTCACCAGTCGCCAGGCAACGCAGCCGCCTTGCGCGCTGCGCCGCTCTAGCCGTCATGCTCGCCGCGTGCGAGCCGGCGAGTGCAATGCTGGTTGTGCTGTCGGATTCTAGAGCCGATCCCGCTTCGCTGGTAGTGGTCGCACTGCCGTTCGATCCGGCCGGCCTCCCTTCTCCCCCCCTACCTCCGCTACCGGAAGGACCGCGCGGCGACAGCGTTAGGCTGGCACTCGCGTTGCACGACAGCGCCGCGCTGCTCGACGCCGACTTCCAGCGCTCGCGCGCGGCGGCAAACGATGCCGCCCGCACTCTCCTTCCTCTGGACCGCTACACGGCCGCATACGCCAAAGGGTTCGCCGCCTGGTCCGAGACGGCGAGCGCCGCCGAGCGAACCCGTGAAGCCCGCGACCGCGTTCGAAGGCGTGTTGCTGCGCTGCGTGAGCGACTCGGTGACGCACTTTCCTCGCTGGAGGCCCACCCGCCCGCGACTCGCCCGCGCGCCACAGCCGACAGCGCTGCCCGCCACTTCGATCGGGCCATCGTCGAATCTGCGCTAACCGACGGGTCCGCTACGCTCACGCTGCCGTCGGGCGCATGGTGGATTGCAACAACCGGCCCAGGTGGCGCGCTGCAGCTTCCGGCGACGACTGTGGAGTTGCAGCCGGGGGCGCGGGACACGTTGCGGCTACGGGCTAGGGACTAGGGGTCAGGGACTAGGGGCTAGGGGTCAGGGACTAGGGGCTAGGGGTCAGGGACTAGGGACTAGGGACTAGGGACTAGGGGTCAGGGACTAGGGGTCAGGGACTAGGGGCTCTCGCAGACGCTGAAAAGACTCAGGCATATCCGACGTTAACCTGTTCCGCCTCGAAGTTCTCTGCGCCGTCCGCGAAGCCTCTGCGTTCTTCGCGTGAAAAGCGCGGAGTCGTGAAGCGGCAGCAGTCCCTGACGACCCACCTGAAAGTCTGAAGACCCAAGAAAAGAGGCGCGCTCGAGAGCGCGCCTCAAAATCAATCTCCACCTAGCCCGTAGCCCCTGGCCCCTAATCCCTCTTCAATCACCCCGCCGGAGTGAAGTTGAACGAAAACGCATATGTTCCTTCGCCGGTGGAAGACGTTGGGAAACGCCATCCACGAATTCGGCTCTGAATGCACGTCTCGGATTCCGACGCTCCCGCACCTGACCATGTGCGCCGGGCGATGTTTGCGCCGGACACCGCGCCGGAGCCAGCCACGACGATGTTGATGGTCACTGAACCGGCGAGGCGCGGGTTTACTTTGAGCCCGTATTCCTGGTAGCAGAACCGAAGCTGCGACTCGCGGCCCCGAACGAAACTGCCAAGCTCGCCAACATCGCGCCCCGGACCGCCGCCCACCGGCGGTGCGACTACGCGGGGCGGAGCCACTGCCACCTCGGCGCGACCGACCCCGCCACCACCTGCACCGCTGCCAACGCCGCCTATCCCGGCCGTGCCCTGACCCCCAGCACCCAGGCCTCCCCGACCCGGGGTGCGCGAGCCGGAACCGCCTTCTCCCGTGGCGAGAACCGCGCGCCCTCCTCCGGTACTGGCACCACTACCGCCCGAGCCTGACGACACGTCCACACCCCGCAGGATGTTCGTCACGTCGCCGACCATGCCGCCACTACCGGCGGCCGCGCCGGTACCGAAAGCCGCCCCAATCTCCTGCGCCGACCGCTGGCCTCCCTGCTGGCCCCCGCCACCCGGGGCTGGCTGTGGCCGAGCCGTTTGCGGCTGCTGCGTGGGCGTGGGAGAGCGCGTTACCGGGGCTTCGGGGATCGGCACCGTGGGCTCCGGATCATCGAACGTGAGCGTTACACCCCGTTCCGCCTCCGGAAGTAGATCGAACTTGGGAGGCGCCGGAGGTAGCAGCCAAATCATGAGCACCCACGCCACTCCCAGTGCAATGGCAATCGCCCACGAGCCAATAAGCGCGCGGCCCTCCTCGCCCATGACCTCCCAACGGAGATCGCGGGTGAAGGTGGCATCGTCTGCAGGGCGCTTTCGCGGCGCGGGTGCTTTTACCTGGGCCATGTCGTCACATTCCTGCCAAGGCCGCGGGCACTTCGGTCTTGTTCACTTGCAATGTCAACGTGTTGAACCCCGCCACGCGCGCAGTCTGGATCATCCGCGACATCAGTACGTACGGCATCTCCCTGTCACCCTGAATGGCGAGCGGGGTGGTGACCGACTGCCCTTGCGGAATATCGTTAGCCCGGCGAATCGAGTCTGCCTTGTTCTTCAGTACCGCATAGAGGGGAGGGATGACCAGCGGCTGGTCCGGCATGTTCGACTGCGCCGCCGCTGCCTGCCCTGTCCCCATGACCGTTTGCTCGCCGAGCATGATCGTCGAACTACTTATACCCAGAGTGAGCTGATCATGTGCCGCGATTCCGACAATTGAGCTGGGAAGATTTACCCCGGGCATCACCTGGCTCAGCTCGCCCACCGTCTGGGTCGTGATGGCGAAGAAGACGATCGACACGAGGGTGTCGACCAGCGGCACCAGATTCAACTCCGTGACGCGAAACTTGGCGAACTGAGCGGCGCGCCGGGCGGCGCGTGCTTCCCGGGCGCGGCTCATCTCGCTGCCTCTCGAGCCCGCGAACCTAACGCAATCCCGCTGTAGCCTACTACTCTCAGGCGCTCGAGCACGCGAACCACGTTGTCGTAACTCACTTCATCGCTGGGGATTACCAGGACATCGTTGTTCTGCGGGAAGTCCGCACGCACCTGGCGCATCAGCGCCTCGAGTCGAATGAACGTCGAATCCGATAGGCCGGCGATGGGCTGATTGAGCCCCTCGGAGTGCTCTACGCGCAGTCCATCGGGAGCAATGCGCACCGCGAGCAGCAGATTCAGCAACCGCTCCGGCGATCGCGCTTGCGCCTCCGTCTGTGTGACTACCACAGGAGGAAGCGACAGGTCGAACGAGGTGAGCGCGGCCAGTGCGGCCCCGGAATACGTCGCCACGCTGAAGAACACGATGGACGTGAGAATGTCGACCAGCGGCACGAGGTTGAGTCCCCCGTGCGCCGTCAACGACGCCCTTTCACGGCGGCGAAGCTTGGATCGATGAAATCGCGAAGCCATCGCGGTAATTATCGAATCGGTGCATCAGCGAGCCGCGCGTGAACCACCGCCCGGCTCTACCGACGCCTACCGATGTCCCAGGCGAACGTCCGGCCGGTCTACCAGCGCATTGATCAGACGGACGGAAAATTCGTCGACCTGTTCAATGATCGTTTCGGCCTGACTAACCAGGTACGCGTGCGCCACAATGAGCGGCACGGCGGTGAGAAGGCCGAAGCCCGTTGCGTTCAGCGCGATGGCGATACCGGTAGCCAACCCGGCCGAACGCGCCGCCGCTTCTACCTCCGAGACCGAGGCGAATGCCTCGCGAAGGCCGAAGATCGTGCCGACCAGACCGACCAGCGTCGCAACGTTGGCTAACATCGGCAGGTAGTGAAGCCTGCGCGTAAGGCGCGGCAGCACGGCCAGCGCGGCCGCATCGGCAACGTTCTGCAGGTCGGCCTCGTCGCGCGTGCGGCTGCGGAGGATCAGCAGCCCCATATCAGGCAGCACGGCCCTGTGCTGCGTGCACAGCCGGATCGCCTCTTCGATCTTTCCGGCGCGCACGAGCTGGATCACGCGATCGATGAACGCCCGGCCATTGATCTTCGCGCGAATCACGATCGTGTACAACCGCTCGAGAAAGATGGCCAAGCCAGCAACGGCGATGGCGAGTATGAAGTACATTACCGGTCCGCCGGACCTGAACCATTCCACTAAGCCGCCCATTTGCGCGCGACCTCCGAGTCAGTCAGTGCTGCGTGAATGCTGAGAATTCAGCGTAAGGGAGCAGGAGACGTGCCCGGCGGTTTTGCCGTCGTGTCAATGCGTTGCCGCTGCTCTCTCTGCCGCTCGCGAATCTGCTGTTCCAGTAAATCCAACTGCCGCTTCCGTGCGCTCTCTATGGAATCAACTCTGGCCCGCCGTGCTTCCAGATCCCGTCGCAGCAACTCGATCTCTTCGTCGCGGGTAGCGGCCGGGACATCGGTTCGAGGGGCTCCCGCTGGGGCAACAGCAGTATCCCGCGCGGGAAGGTCCGGCACCATTTGCGGTGCAACGGCAACCGGTATGGGGTCGACCGCCAACATCGAATCCGTCGCCGCACTGCCGAATACTTCCCTGCGTTGGACGATCTGGTAGGCCGGAAGAATCATCGGCCAGAACTGGTGGTCGTAGAATGCCGGAACAAGCACCTGTGCGGGGAACTCCGCAACCTCGCGCGGACGAACGGTCACGATTTGCGGCGTCGGCACCTGCCCGCGAATCTCGATCGTCTGCCGCTGCGCATGCGCTGGGCGCGCCGCTGCCGCAGCCGCGGAGAGGACCATCATGGCTACTACCGTCCTTTTCTTCATGCGCCACCTCCGGGCGGCGTCTGGGGCACGTTACCGGCAATTGCCTCACGCGCCCGATCCACCCATGCATTGCTGAAGCCCTCGCCCTGTGCCTTCTCGAGCAGCGAGCGCCACGTGCTGCGCGCCGCCTCGTAATTCTGCTCGGCCTGCTGGGCCGACCCCTGCTGCGCGGCGGCACGCTGCTCATCGCTCAGCGAGCTCGGCAACTGCACATTCTCCAGGAAACGTCCATACTCCCACTGTGCCAGGCCGACGAAGTAGGTGGCCGCGGACAGCCACTCCGGCGAACCCGACTGAATCGCCCGGGTGAAGTGGCCGTTCATGGTACGCAGCAGCGTCTGCTTCCGTGCCGAGGCACGCTGTACTCCCGCGGCAGTGAGCTGCTGCACTGTCGGAATGACGAGCCGGACGCTCTGATACTGGTCGAACAACGCACGTCCCTGGTCGAAAGCCAGCTGGCCGGCGCGCTCGGCGCAATCGGCCCGGAGCTCCGGGGTGGGATTCCGGCAGAGCTGCGCCAGCTCCGTCCGCGCGGCGACCGTATCGCCCGACGCCCGCAACAGCTGCAGCCGCGCCTGACGAGCGGCGCCGGCGCGGGGGTCGCGCGGGAAGCGCTGAACGAACACGCCGTACGCCCGCGCCGCCTGAGCCGGCTGATTCCCTTCCTGATATGCAAGTGCCGCGTTGTACAGAGCGCCGGCTGCGCGGTCGTCGCGCGGGTACTGGGTGGCGAAGGCCTCATACGCCTGCGCCGCCTCCGGCTTTCGCCCGAGCGTGTCGAGTGTCACGGCCAGCCGCACCATGGCGTCGGCTTTTGCTTCTCCCGCCGGTGCATCGCGAATCACCTCGCGCAGTGCGTCGACCGCTTCTTCACGCCGGCCCATCTCCGTAAGGAGCGTCGCCGCCAGCATCTGGTACTGTCCGCGATAGCGGTAGGTCGGGTACTGCTCGGCCATCCGGCGCGAGAGCTCCACCGCGCGCGACCGTGCCTCGCGAGATGCACTTTCGTCGCCGCGCGAGCGCGCCGCGCTGTCGGCCAGCATGTAGGTCTCGATGGCGTTGCGCAGCGCGTCAGGCGCGCCCGCGTCGCGCGGATTCTGATCGGCAAATGCGACGTAGACCTCCTCGGCTGCACGCCGGTACTCGCCCTGCCTCACCAGCGTATCGGCGAACCCCGCCGCCGCCGCCGCGCGGATCTGCGTGATCGAATCGACTAGCGCCCGCCGGCCGGTTGCCGTTGCCACCTGCTCCGCACGCTCCCATTGCGTCTGCGCTTCGGCGTACTGCCCCTGCCGGTAGAGCGCGTCACCGATCAGCTTCTGCGCGCTCGGTGTGTACGCGTCGTTGGGATAGCGTTCCGCGTAAGTGCGGAACGCATCAGCCATCACATCCCACCGCTCCGTCTCCGATGCCCGGCGTCCCTTCTGGATCAGAGCGCGCTTGGCGGTCTCGGTGCCGGGGAACGCAGCGACGTAGCGATCGACGGCGCTGAACAGCGCATCCTGGGAAGCGCGGTCGGTCTTGTTTGGCACCAGCGCCGAATCCAGCGCCACGATGGCGTTCTGTCCCGCCGTCTCCGCCAGCGCCGAGTCGCCGCGTTCGTATCGATAGGCAGCATTGGAGTACGTCTCGCCGGCGCGGGCGTATTCGCCGGCGCCGAACAACGCTTCTCCGTAGAGGAACGCCACGCGCTGCGCGCTGTCGGAACGTGCGTACTCGCCCAGATAGCGTCCGTACAGCTGCGCCGCCTGTGCATACAGGGCGCGGTCACGCCGCGTCCGCTGCGCGTTGGCCAGCGCGTACTGCCCCGCCTGCCGCAGCGCATCCTCGCGGACCGCGTTCGCTTCATCGATCAACCCGGGGTTTGCGCGTCCCCACTCCGACACCGGCGCGAATCGTTCGACGAGGACGAGCCGCGCTTCCTGTGCGCGCACCGGCTCGAGCATGCGATTCTGATAGATGTCGACGATTTCTCGCTGCGCCGCGAGCGCAAAGGAGTCGGTAGGCGCTTCGGCGATCACCGCCTGATAGGCATCCACCGCGCGGCTGAAGTCTCCCTGGTCGCGCAGGCTTTGCGCCACCCGCTGCAGTACCGGGAGCTTGAATCCCGGATCCCGGTCGGCAAAGTACTGCCGGGCTGCATCCGAGCCGCCGATCTGCGTGAACGCGATCGCCATGTAATCCAGCGATTCGCCGCGCAGCCCTAGCGATGCCTGACGCTCGGGAGAGAGCTGGTCGTACTCGCGCACCAGGCGGCCGAAGACATCGACGGCCTGCCGGTATTCATCCTGGCTGGTGAGGCTTGCCTGGTTGTAATACGCCCACCCGAGCTTGTATAGCGACAGGAAATACAGGTCGCTTTGCGGCGGCGCGGCCTGCACCGCGCGCTCGTACGCCTGCGCCGCCCGTCCGAACGCCGCCCGCCGAGCCGCTCCCCGCTCGCGCGCGGCGACTTCGAAGTGCGCGTCGCCGACTCTGAACAGCGCTTCCGTCGTGAACCGTGAACTGTCCGCTGACGGCGCGGTGACGCGCTCGAACATGCGCGCCGCGTCGGCATGGCGCTGCATACGGGTGTAGAGCGTACCTAACGTGTACGCGGCCGCCTCTCCGCGGGGAAACTCCGGATAGTTGGCCGTCAGATCCTCCAGATACCTCACCGCCTCTTCGTACGCGGGCCGGATCGGCGCATCGCCCGCCACGTTGTCTGCGGAGCGCTGCGCCACGGCAAATTCCGCGTCGGCACGCCGCACCAGCAGCTCGCCGAGCTGGAACAGCGCCTCCGCACGAAGTGGATTCGCCGGGTAGCTCGAGACGAAGGTGCGCAACTTGGCGATCGCGGTGTCGCGCGCCGGCTCGGGCGCAGTCCGCGACACCATCGCCACGCGCGCCTCCGGCGTTTGCGCG
This sequence comes from Gemmatimonadaceae bacterium, assembly GCA_035512875.1. GTDB lineage: Bacteria > Gemmatimonadota > Gemmatimonadetes > Gemmatimonadales > Gemmatimonadaceae > JALZIF01. The sequence goes on from DATKDD010000241.1 coordinate 7,745, forward strand.
TCCGCGACGGAAACCAAGCTGGCCGCGGCCAGCGAAAGAACGAATGAGACCTTCATGGTACTCACCTGGGACTGGACTGGTCAGGCGCAGCGGCCGCGCCACCCGGCGGCTCGGCCAGAGTGCCTGACACGGTCGGGGTGCCAACTGCCTTGAAGAAGGACGCGCTGGCGGCGCCGAATTCGGCCGCCTGCGCGTCTCGGCTCACCATGCCGAGAAACGTGTCCGCTCGCGCACGCAGCTCCGCTTCCGCCGCCACCAGAACCGCCCCTTCCGCCGTCGCGCGCGCACCCTCCGCCGAAGCCAATGCCGCGCGGGCCGCGCCCGTGCGCTGGTCTTCAGTGGCGCGCAACCGCGCCATTTCATTCATCAGAATCGCGTTCGTCGAGCTGATCGTCGCACGCGTATCGCCGACCAGTCCTTCGGTAGCGGCGATATGCGCGCGCACCGTGTCCTGCAACCGCACGACCGGATGACGGGCGAAGACGCTCGGCAACCTGCTGATTACGCTCTCGGCAAGCCTCTGATAGGTCAGCGACGTCTGCCGCTCCACTTCGATCAAGCCGGCATCATCGCTGGAGAGGATCGCCCCGAACGATGCGCGCAGGCTGTCGGCGCGGCGTGCGTTGTCCGCCGCATCCAGACGAACGGCTTCGGCCTCGCGCTGGATCAGCTCACGCACGCGGATGCTCTCCTCCTCGGTCATCTCGGAGAGGCGTGCGAGTGAATCGCGGGCCTGCGTCAACTCGCGAGACAGGGTATCGAGCTGCCCGGCCGCCTCCCCCAGCATCTCCTGGAGCCGTTCCATGAGCGCGAGCTTAGCGTTATGCGCGGCCAGCTGCTCGGCCAGTTCGTAGCGGGCCAGCGCCACCGCCACATCGGCCTGGCTCAGCGCCTGGGATCGCCGCACGAACTCGGCGCGGGTGGGGCCACCGGTGTCGGTGACGTAGACCACCCGGCGGGCGATCCCGCCTGCCGACGCCGGCGCCAGTGAATCGAGCCGCGGCCCCAAATCCGCCAGCGAGATGATCTCCGGACGCAATTGCTCCGGCGGCGTAACCGGCGCGCTCGCACCTAACGCCCTGGCGATCGCCGCCCGGTCCATTCCGTGGTTGTCAGGCAACGCCAGCACCTTCCCCGCCGCCGGCTGCTGCAAGAAGAGCAGCGTCGCCGCGCGCGCCCGCACGAACGATCGCGCCGCCTCCGCCATTGCCGCCGCGCTGCCGGCGCGCATCGTCGCCAGATCGCCGTTGAGCGAGTCGGCGATCGCCTGGAAGTACCGTCCGGCGTCGTCTATCCGCTGCTGCTGCAGCATCACCTGGCCGACCATCAGCCGCGCTTCGTCCCGCTCGGGCAAATGCGGAAAGCGTGTAGCGAACTCGGTGAAGGCCTGCGACGCCGCATCGAACTGCGATGCCTTGTACAGCGACCAGGCCCGGGTCAGCGTCGCCGACGAGGAAAGCCCTCCCGTCGCCGATACCCGCCCCGCGGCGGCGCTCGCCACATCGTAGTCACCGCGTTGATAGGCAAGCTGCGCAATCGTCAGATTCACCTGGTCGGCAAACTCTCCGAGCGCGTCACCGGCGAGTCCCTGAAGCGCCGTGATCGTCGCCGGCGCCTGCGCGAGATCGCCGGCCATCAGCGACAGCGCGCTCATGTAGCGTGCATATCCGGAATAGGGGCCGCCACTCGCCACCCCGTCGAATGCCGTACGCGCCGCTCCGTAGCTGCCCATCCGGTACGACGCCAGCCCGCCGATCAGCCCCGCCAGGCCAGCATCGGTAGCCGCCACGCTCTGCGCCATCGATGCTGCTTCCTGATAGGCACCGCGCCGATAGGCATCGAGCAGCAGTTGCATCTGCAGGAGGGGGGCGAACCGCGTATTCCCGGATTCCAGCAGCGTGCGCGCCGTTCCCCGGAAGGCGTCGGACATGCCAAGCCGCGCGTACGACTCGGCGAGGAGAAACTGGACCTCCGCCTGACCATAGGAGGAGCCGCTGCCCTCGATCTGAAATTCAGGCGCCTGACGCAGCGCGCGCAGGCGGCTCATCGCCGCCAGCGGGCGTTCGGATAGCAGATCGAACATGGCCACGCGCACTTCGGCGTCGACGGTGCGAGCCTGGTCCAGCGCGGGAGGCGCCGCGGGCTGCGTCGCGAGCGGCGCCGCCAGCAGCTGCGCCGCCGCCAGCGCCAGGAAATATCGAGGATTCGCCACCGGCAGACTCAGAATGGGGTCGTGCCCCGAGCGGTCCACGTCCTGTGGACGAGCTGCCCGTTGCGGACCGCGAATTCGATGTACGTCGCAGTTTCGCCCTGCGCGTCCACCTCCACCGTCTGCGACAGCGGCTGCCCGTTAACGGTCGCTTGCAGCAGCAGTGTGTGCCGTGTGGGAAGTACGTCGGCACGATAGAGCTGATCGACCGCGCCGAGTCGCAAGGCGTTGTTCATCTCGGTGTTATACGTGCGCGTCGCCACGCCGGAGTTGTTCATTTGCAGTTGCGCACCGGTGATCGTCTGCTCGGCGCTCGAGGAATCGGCGCGCAGCAACACGACCATCACCGCTCCCGTCCGCCGGCGCACCGCATCCCCTAACGCCTGAAATCGCTCCCGCTGCATCGCCAGGTTGTCGCGCGAGCGGACGAGCACGGAGTCCAGCGCCTGCAACGCCGACTGCTGGTCGCTCATCATCAGAGCTTCGGCGCGATCACGCAGATTCGCGGCGATTGCCGCCTCGACGCGTGTTTGCAGCATCACCCGCTGCCGCCGCAGTTCAACCAGCCGCTGCTCGGTCTCCTCCGCTTCACGCAGCAGCTGCTGCCGCCGCGCCTCGTAGGCCTGCTGCCCCACAGTCGGTTCCGGCTGCTGCGCCACCGCAACTCCGCCTACCGGAAGCACGACCAGTCCCATCAGCACTGCCCACCAGAGTCGCGTCATTAGCTCGATCGGTTCGAGATTGGTTCACGGACCACCATCCGTCCGGTTCGGCCCTACCGCTGGCGCCGCGGCGGCGGCTGCTGCTGCTCCAGCCGCCGAAGCCGCTCTTCCAGACGCTGGAGCGCGTCGCGTTCGGCGCGCAACTGAGCTTCGGCCTCGACGCGCCGCTGCTCCAGCTCCAACAGGTTCTGCGCTTCGAGTCGGTTGATCTCGAGTTCCAACACCGTAACCCGCTCCTGCCGGGTGTTGATCTCGGCCAGCAATCCTTCACGCTGCCGCTCGAGCTCGGCCACACGTCCCTGCAGGAAGTCCCCACGGAGCAGTGCAAAGACATTGCTCTGCCAGCCCAGGATGAAGGCAAACTTCCTGTAATTGTAGTAAACGCCGGATCCGACCGCGTCTTCGTCCGCGCTCCCCGCCGTGAGCTCTGTGATGTACGCCCCCGCCCGTAGTCCTCGATACTCCACCGCCCCGCCAATGTTCAAGTCCCAGGCATTGTGCTCTGCCATGAACGACAACACCGTTCTCGGCGATGC
>DATKDD010000242.1:0-4362 GCA_035512875.1 Gemmatimonadaceae bacterium
GCGGATCTAAAAATGCCGCACCTCTCAGCATCTGCTCTCCCCGTTCCCGCCCCCGTCCCCGTCCCCGAGCCATGACCCAATCCCGCCGCCGAAGCCAGCCCCCCACGCGCCCGCGCCCGTGCCCGTCAAAGATCGTAACGCTCCTCGAGGAGCGCCCGATGGTGCAATTCGTGCCCGGCCGTGATCCACGCCAGCGCGCGAACGGTGATGCTGTTCTGGTTGGCGGAGCCGCTCCGCGACCACGCGTCGGCCGGGAGTCCTTCGTAGAGTTTGACACTGGCGGCGCGCACAGCGCGGAACTCGTCGATCAGGCTGGCGAGGGAGCGTTCACCGAAGTCGCCGGCGGGGACGTACGTGGTCTCATCGAAGCCTGGCAGTGGGGTCTGATCGGCGCGCGCAAAGCGAAGCGCGCGGTATGCGAACACGCGCTCCCCGTCGGCGAGGTGACCGATGACCTCGCGGACAGTCCACTTGCCCGGTGCGTACGCAAAGTCTGCCTTCGCCTCACCCGCCTTCTCGATGCGGGTGCAGGTCTCTTCGATCTGGTCGCGCAGGATCTGCACGATGTCGCCGTCGGGCACACGTGTGACGTACGTCGCGTAGAAGTTCGCGTACTCGTTCTCGGCGGGGCGCTGAGTTCGTGATCCCACGGGCCACCTCGGTTCTGCGAAAGGCGCTTTGCGCCGATGTCGTGCGTTACACCTCGAACGTCGGATGTGGTGGCCCGGCCGGGCCCTGCCTGCGAGGTGCGCGGGTGTAGTTGCCTCCGTCCGCACGCGAGATGCGGCGCTCCGCGACGAGCGCTTCGAGCACGAGTTCGCAAGCCGCAGCTGTTTGACCGGGCGAAGCGTCGTTGAAGAGACCGAGCGTGGTGATCGCCTCGACGAGGCCGGCCACATTGCGGAATCCTTCGATGGAGGCGACGCCGCCGGCTGTGTCGCCTACCTGGAGGACGCCGCCGCGGTCGAAGTAGTCGACGATCTCATCGAGTTCGTTGGTCACGGCTTCGCCTCCCCACGCCGTGAACGTTTCGCTGGCGGCCCTTGCGACCAGTTCCCTCGCGATGCTCGCCGCGCCGATGAGTTCGCCTTCATACTCGAGTTCGAGTTTGCCGGTGATGGACGGCAGAGCCGCGTAGAGGTCCGTGGGTCGCGGCACGACCTCGGCCTCGCCGGTCACGAGGGCCCGCCGTTCCGCGTTCGAGATCGCATTCTCCAGCACAGTGATGGGCAAGCGCTGGCTGACGCCGGAACGCTGATCGACGCGCTTGTCGGAGCGAGCCAGGAACGCAATGCGTTCGATCGTCTCGGCCATGAACTCGGGAACGTGCACCGTGCGCTCTCCGTCCGCGTTGCGCTGGACCCAGGCTTCCTGCACGGTGATGCGCACACCGTCTTCAATGGATGCGGGGTAGTGCGTCTGCACTTCGGCGCCAATGCGGTCCTTGAGCGGCGTGATGATCTTGCCGCGTGCCGTGTAGTCTTCGGGGTTGGCCGTGAACACGAGCAGGACGTCGAGCGGCAGGCGCACCGGGTACCCTTTGATCTGGATATCGCCTTCCTGCATGATATTGAACAGACCGACCTGGATCTTGCCGGCGAGGTCGGGCAGTTCGTTGAGGGCGAAGATGCCGCGATTGGCGCGTGGCAGCATTCCGTAGTGGATGGTCAGCTCGTCGGCGAACGCGTGCCCGCCGCGTGCGGCCTTGATCGGGTCGAGATCGCCGATGATGTCCGCCACGGTCACGTCAGGCGTGGCGAGCTTCTCCACGTACCGTGCATCGCGGCCAACCCAGTCGATAGGCGTGTCGTCGCCCGCTTCATCGAGCCGCAATTTGGCGAACCGGGAAATCGGCGAAAACGGATTGTCGTTGATCTCGCTGCCTTCGATGATCGGCATCTCGGGATCGAGCAGCGTGACGAGGGCGCGGAGCAGCCGGGACTTGGCCTGTCCGCGAAGCCCGAGCAAAATGAAGTTATGGCGCGACAGTACCGCGTTCACCAGTTGCGGCACTACCGTCTCCTCGTAGCCGATGACGCCGGGAAACAATTGCGTATCGCTCGAGAGCCGCGCGAGCAGGTTGGCGCGCATCTCGTCCTTTACGGAACGGCATGCGTACGATGGATCGGCCCAGGACGAACGGCGCAGGGCGCCGTAGGTGCGCGGAAGCGACGGCACGGAAATCTCTCCTAGTTGGGCAGTGGAGGCATTCGCCGCTCGAGTCGCTCGTTACCGGCGACCGGCTCGAGTGTGACGTCCACCAGATTGTCGTAGAACACCGCGCCAGCGCCGAGATCGGTTTCGCGCTGCGAGGTCGTATCGTTGGCGTTGCGGCCATCGGTCGAAAACTTGGTCCACCATACCGAGGGTGCCCAGACGGTCCCGGGGCGAATGCCATCCTCGACGCGGGCCAGTGCCGAGAACGCACCACGATCGTTATGCACGGTTATCCGCGCGCCGGCGGTGATCCCCCGCGGAGTGGCATCGTCAGGGTGGAGCAACAGCTCGGGCTCGCGCGCCGCACGCCGCAATGCCGGCACGTTGACGAAGCTCGAATTGAGAAAGGTGTGCGCCGGCGATGACACCAGCGTGAGCGGATACCTTGCCGCGAGGGCGGGTACGCTTTCAGGGAACTCGTGAGGTGGCACGAAGCCCGGTAGGGGATCGAGCCCCAGCTCGGCCAGGCGCTCGGAATAGAGCTCGCACTTGCCGCTCGGCGTCGGAAAGCCGCCGTCGGCAAACGGGGCCCACGCTTCCGGCACGTGCAGCCGGGCCCACCCGTGCTCGAGCAAGCGTTCGAAGGTGATCCCCCGCATCCGCTCGTGCGTGGAGTCGAGCGCCTGGTGAATCATCGTTATGTCGTCGTCGCGCAGCGCGGGATCGGTCAAACCGAGCCTCGCGGCGAGCAGTCTGAAGATCTCGGTGTTGGGCCGGGCCTCGCCGACCGGAGCGATCGCGGGCCGGTTGAGTGTGGCGTACAGGTGGCCGTACGCCAGGTGGATATCCCAATGCTCGAGCTGAGTCGTGGCCGGCAACACGAAGTCGGCATAATCCGCGGTGTCGGTCTGAAAGTGCTCGAGCACGACCGTGAACAGATCGTCGCGACGCAGACCGCGGGTTACCGTTCCGCGATCAGGCGCCACCGCGGCGGGGTTGGAATTGTAGACGATCAGCGCCCGTACAGGCGGACCGCCGACTCCCGCGTCAGGTGCGGTGAGTGCCTCGCCAAGCCGGATCATGTTGATGGTACGTGCCGGCGGTCCGAGATCCGGGCGCTCGAGCGCCGCCGTGTTGAAGGCAAACGCATTGCTCGTGCTCAGCTGCACGCCGCCGCCCGGGTGCCTCCAGTGTCCGGTCACCGCGGGCAGTGCGGCGATCGCACGCACGGCAGCGCCACCGCCGCCGTGCCGCTGGAGCCCATAGTTCATCCTGATGAATCCCGCGCGGGCCGCCCCATAACGTTGCGCGAGCCGGACGATGGTAGCCTCCGGGAGGCCAGTGATCGCCGCGACGCGTGCGGGGGGGTACTCGCACGCTCGCGCACGCAGCTGCTGCCATCCCACTGCATGCCGCTCCAGGTAGTCGCGGTCTTCGAGTCCCTCGGCAAACAGCACGTGCATCATGCCGAGCGCGAGCGCGGCGTCGGTTCCGGGGCGGATCGGGATCCACTCGTCGCATTGGGCCGCCGTGCGCGTCCGGATCGGATCGATGGCTATTACCGGTGCTCCGCCTGCCCTCGCTTCCAGCACGAACGGCCAGAGATGCGGATTGGACGTGAGGGTATTGGTCCCCCACAGAATGACGAGGTCGCTCCGTGGAATCGCCTCGCCGTCCGTACCCAGTTTGGCGCCGAGGGTGTACCGCAACGCGGCTTCGCCGGCGGTCGAACAGATCGTGCGGGCCAGCCGCGAGGCACCTAACGCGTGAAAGAAACGCCGATCCAGCGAGCTGTTCTGAATCAGTCCGAGCGTGCCGCTGTAGGAATACGGCAGAATGGATTCGGCCCCGTCCGATTCGATGATGGCGCGCAACCGCTCCGCGATCTCGTCGAGCGCGTCGTCCCAGCTCACCGGCGCAAAGCGCCCGGCGCCCTTGGAGCCGGTACGGCGCAGCGGCTTGACCAACCGGTCGGAGTGATAGGTCCGCTCGATGTAGCGATTCACCTTCGCGCAGAGAAACCCCTGCGTTATCGGGTGCGCCGGATCGCCCTGGATGCGCACGGCACGCCCGTCCTGGACGGTCACCAGGGTGGCGCAGGTGTCGGGGCAGTCATGCGGGCAGGCGCCACGCACCTGGCCCGATCGGAGAACATCGGGTAGCGCGATCGACATCGGCGGGTCGCGGGCGATAAGGGTGCGTTCG
>DATKDD010000243.1:0-3876 GCA_035512875.1 Gemmatimonadaceae bacterium
CAGCTGTAGCACGGCGCCGGCATGTCCATTTCATGCAACAGCCGCAGGCAGCCTAACCAGATGGCGCTGTCGCCCACGTTGGAGTAGGCGGGAAAGTCGAGCAACGCGATGGACGGCGCGCCGGCAACGAGCGGCTGCACCACGTCGGCCAGCGAATTCCGTAGCGAGGAGAGCAGCGTCGTGTGTCCCGTCACGAACTGCCGCCTCGCAGCTCCGGATCGAGGAAGACACCGGTCGAGCCTTCGCGCCTTGCAACTTTTATCAGAACCGCCGGTCCTCGCGCCCATTCCGATAGTGTGGAGAGCTTCCACGCTACCGCCTGCAGCCGGTAGTCGCCCGGAGCGAGATTGAGGCTGAAGCTGACCTGCACGGCGAAGCATCCCGATGCGGGCAACTCCAATGTCGACGCAGGGGCATACGCCGCGGCCAGGCGCGTCTCCTCGGGAAGTCGCCAAACACGCACGCCGAGCGCGAGGTCATCGCGCTCACCTCCGCGAGCTTCCCCCTGGAGCTCGAGTGCAACGCGGTCGCCCGCGCGCAACGAGTCCGGGTCCAGATGCCGCAGCGCGAGCCCATCGAGCACCACCGGGCAGTTCGCCATGGATGGGTCGGCATGAAGCTGCACTCCTTCCACATAGGCGGCAATGCATGCCTCGGCGGATCCTTCGAAAATGTTCCTGCCTCCCGAGAGCAAGATGGCCCGATCGCATAACGCGGCGATGCGATCGAGCTGGTGCGAGACCATGATGATCGGAATGCCCCGCCGCACTTCGCTCTGCAGCTTCTCGAATGCGCGGGACTGGAACGCCCGGTCGCCTACCGCGAGCACCTCATCGATGAGCAGCACGTCGGCCTCGAAGTGCGCGGCGATGGCGAAGCCGAGCCGCGCGTTCATACCATTCGAGTAATGCTTGACCGGGGTATCGAGGAACTCGCCGATGCCGGCAAAATCAATGATCTCATCGAAGCGCCGCGCGATCTCCGAGCGCGGCATTCCCATGATCGCGCCCTGCAAGAACACGTTCTCGCGACCCGTCAACTCCGGATGAAATCCGGCGGCCAACTCGATGAGTGCACCAACGCGGCCGTTCACCAGCACGCTTCCCCGATCGGGTCGCAGGATGCGCGTGACGAGCCGGAGAATGGTGGATTTTCCCGCGCCGTTGGGTCCAATGATGCCGAGGACTTCACCTCCCTTCACGCTGAAAGACAGGCCCTCGAGCGCCCAGAAGTCACGCGCTGCGTTCGCGCGGTCGTTGGCTCGGCCAGTCAGACGTCGCGCCATTGCCGGCAGGAGTTCGCGCAGCGAATCGGCGCGATGTCCGCGCCGGAAACGCTTTGCGACGTCGTCGAAGACTATGCCTGGCTGACGGCCGGTCTCAGACAATCCAGCCTCGCACCAGCTGCCGCTCCCATTGTGGCGCCCAGCGCCAGAGGAGTGGAAGATCGCCTAGCGCGCGCAGCCGCGAGATGCGCCTCGTCAGGCGTGCCGAGTCTCGCAGCGAGCGGTTCACCGCCCGTTCGACATCCGGGCGTCCCATGCGATGCGCCAGCTCCAGGACGTAGCCGAATTGACGCACGTCGAAGTCCTGCCTGCAGAAGATGCGGCCGGCGCGATCCAGGTCGAGCGAACTGCGATCGAATGTCGCGCACCCTTCGAGTGCGCCCAGCGACTCGAGAGCGAGCATCGTCCGGTAACAGTTGATGCACCGGCCGCAGTTGCCCCCGTCCTCTGCAAGGTAGCATACCCGGAGATGTCGCATCGCCAGCGGCGACCGTGCGACGTACTCGGTCTTCTCGACCCGCATGAATGCCGCTCCGTCGTGCACCACCGTGGTGCGCGAGGAGGTGAACATCGGATCGGTGAGCGGATGCGAGCCCCAGAAGCGAAGGTCGCGATATCCGGCGGATGACGCAATGATGACGGTACCATACGCACTACCTAACGCGTGCGCGACGCCAGCAAGCCCCGCGCCGTGCGCCACCCTCGACCAGCTCGCTTCGGCGAACCGGGTCTCGCGGAGATTCGTTGCCACCACAACGAAGCGTTTATGCAGCCCGTCGGCGGCGCGCTCGAGCGACGAACGGACGTTGGCGAAACCCCGCTCGTTGCCGAGAGGGATGTCGAAGCCATGCACGAAAATCAGATCATCGATCTCGATTGACCGAGGCGTCCCTTCGCCAGCATCATGCCGCAGCGCCGTGAAGAACGAGTCTACGCCTCCCGTGAAAAACGCCGCGGTGCGGGATCCTGAAGTCGATCCGGAGATCGGAGGCAGGGTGTCGATCGGAACTTCGCGCAGTTCCGGATACCAGGAGCGCCATACACGCGTCACTTCCCTCATGTTGTCGCGAAGGACGGGATCCGCCGGGACGCCGATCGACAGGGGCTCGTGCAGCTTCGCGGCGACCGGGGCGAGCGACGCCATCCACGCATCGCCCGCGGTACTGAAGGCTTCCGCGTCGGCTGCGGGGACTTCGAACCAGACTGTTTCTTCCCGCGGAGAGCCGCCGTCGTAAACCACTTCGCCGCTCAGCCGCATCCATTTCGGCTGCCGGGGCGATTCCGCTATTCGAACACTGGTAAGGCGCACTGCTACGCCACCTCGGCGAATCGCGGCTCACTGCGCCTGAAAAGCGCTATGCCCGCGAACAGCACGGCGATGGCGACGAACATTGCCCAGCCGAAGCCGGCCGGCGAAGGCAGCGTACCTCGCAGCAGTACGTCGCGATACGCCTCCACGATCGGTGTCATCGGATTGAGCCGGAACACGAGGCCGAGCCGGCCGGTCACCAGGTCCGCCGGGTACAGGACGGCCGTCGCGAACATCCACGCGTTTACCAATAGCTCGAAGGCGTAACGCACGTCGTTCCAGAACAGATTCGCGGCTGCCAGCATCAACGCCAGTCCAATGGTGAACGCGAGCTGCACGGCGATTACGACGATCAGAAAGAGGCTCGTCGCCGGCAGCGGGATTCCGTAATACGCCATCATTACGCCGACCAGGAGCAGTGCTACGCAAAAATCCGCGAATGCGACGATCACCGCCGACAGAGGAAGAACCTCGCGCCGAAAGTAGACCTTGGTTACGAGAAGGCTGTTGCCGGAGAGCGAAGTCGTCGCCGCTCTCAGTGCCGACGCGGTAAGTGACCATGCAACAAGGCCGGAATACGCGAACAAGGGATAGGGAAGCCCGGTCTCGACGCGCACGATCCGCGTAAAGATGACGGCAAAGATCACCATCTGCAGCAGGGGTGACGCCACTGCCCAGCTCACACCGAGAACGGCGTTGCGATACCGCACGATGAGATCGCGTCGGACGAACGACCAGAGCAACTCGCGCGAATTCGCCAGGTCGCGGAGGCTGGAAGCCGGGTTGGGATCGGGGGCGACGAGTGTGCTCATGAGGCGCGGCGAGGGATGCGTGGCCCGGCTGGTTGCTTCGAGGAGTTGCTCATCAGTGAACCCCACACCACCTAAACTATCCAGGATTAGGCGAGGGACGGAGAGGTGCACCGTCCCAGCTACGCTTCTCTCGCTGTAATCGAGTGTATTTCGTCCTTCAGACGCGCCTGCCTCCACGCTGTCACGATCCCCCTCGGGGCCGAGCTTTCCGCCGGCGCATCCCTCGGGCGGGAGCGGAGGACGCCCAATCAGCACGGAGGAAGCTCGGCAAAGCGGGCGCCGCCGTCCAGAGGGTAGATAGGCTGACGGTATGGTGAAGCGCGTCGGGTGAACCCTCGCAGAGGATCAGGATTTCCCCGCTGACCACCGGTCTGCCCACCTATCAACCTTCGGTTCGATACCATCCGCGGCAGTCCCGGACGGCGAACCAATCCGGCAATGGCTTGCACGAGGCAGTGGGCGTTTCAGAT
>DATKDD010000244.1:0-21501 GCA_035512875.1 Gemmatimonadaceae bacterium
GGCGCATCGATCGAGTACGCCGCGCCGGCTGTTGCCGTCACTCCCGGAATGTTGATGATAGGCAACCGGAGGTTCGCCAGTTCCCGCTCGACACCCACCACACGATGCTGCTCGTTGCGCCAGCCAAGCGCACTCGCATTCCAGAGATAGAGTTCCCATCCGGACAATCGGGTAGCGACCCGCCAGGCGATGACCTCGGTGCCGCTCGTTGTGCCGAGTGGGATTGCAGGGTGTGATATCCGTTGCGAGAGGACCGCGTCATCGACGAGTGGATTCACCACGCCACCAATCGTAAACGATTCAAAGGCCGGCGCATCTCCACCAAGAGTGCCACCCGTGAGGCTCGCGCGGAGCACGCGCGCACCCGCCGTCGCATGCATTGCGACCGTACCGAGCCCGCGCTGCCAGCTCGCGCCACCGGTTTGGCCAGCTGATCCATGAAGCACCGCGCCGAGCGCCAACGCGCGCGTACCGCCTCGAAGGGTGACTTGACCCCACACCTCGGCGAAGCCGAGCGCGCGCGACGCACCCCCGGTCGCGCCGGGGGCGTCGAGTGATCCGGCAGACGCCCCGCTCCGCACTCCATACAACCGGCCATTCGCCTGCCGGGGCAGTGAGGCCTGGAAGGTCGCACCGAGGTAATTCACGTCGAGCCCGGCCGGCTGCACGCGTCCCTGCCGCGACGGCCGTTGCTCGGCGTAGAACACGTTCCCGCCGATCGCCGGACGCGAGCCGCGCCAGGTAGCACCAAGCGCAGCGCCACGCCACAGATCACGGTCGCCGTAAATGCCCTGCAGCACCCAGGTGAGCCGGCCGACCGGATCGGAGCTGGCGAGCGCGAGCCCCCCGTAACCGCCCGCTGCACCGCCGGCTCCGATCGGCCACAGCGCATAACGCCGCGGTCCCGCCCCGTAGCCGCCGCGCAGTCGAACGGCGCCGCGCGCAAACGTATCCCGTGCCGCGGGGTCCAATGCGGCCACGAACACCCGCCCGGACGCGAGCCTGACGAGATTGGCGGCAGGCGACAGCGCCGGGTTCGCACGGGTCGGTTGCGAGGAATCGGCGAGCGCCAGGCGGTTTACGTCGAGCCCTGCCGCGTGCATGGCGAGAAAGTAGATCGCGCTCCCGTCACGCGGAATCGCAGGGCTGGTGGCGGCACCAGTAACCCTCGTCAAAGTACGGGGCACCCCCAGTCGTGATTCGGGGGCCGCGAGGGGGAGGAGCTCCAGGTTGGCGACGCCGCCCGCTTCGGATACGACGACGAGTCCGGATCCCAACGGACCGGCGGCAATCCAGGCGGGTTGATAGCGGCTCGCGCCATCGCCCACGGTCAACCTGCGGATCTGGCCGGCACGCGCGGAGCCATCCGCCTCGACGAGGCGTTCGACGAGTACGATCTCCCACACACCAAGCGTGGGCCGGCTGGCCGCAATCCAACGATCGTCAGGCGACGAAGCGGGGTGCGCCCATGGCGACTCGGTCGATCCTGGCGCGAGCACGGTGATCTCACCCGTCGCCAGCTGGATCTCCACCAGATCACAGATCCCATTCGCGCAGCGCACGGCGATGGCCCGTGCGCCATCGCTCGTTGGCGCCGCGTCGCGCACCCCCGCCTGGCGAGTAATACGCCGCACGGATCCATCATCCAGCGACCAGATGAAGGCGTCTCCGCGCCAGCCACCGTCGCCCAGCGGCTCGCTGCGAACAACGAGCAGCCGGCGACCGTCGGGGAAGAAGCGGGGCGCATCGTACTGTGTTCCGGACGCGGAGGCTAACGACGCCGCCTGGCGCCGCGGCGGCGGCCCGGTCGTCACGGCTGGCACATCCTCGGGGTCGGCGGCGAGAATCCGGTCGCGCGCCTCCGCTCGCCGCCTCAGCGCGGCGGTGTCGACTGCCGTTTGCCACACGACGATCCGCGACGGGCGATCCCGGTAGCGCACGACGGCCGCGAGGAGCGAATCGTTGGGAGAGACGCTCGGGCTACCGGTGCCGTAATTGAGTGCGAGAAGCGTATCGCCGGTCACGAGTCCGGCCGACCGCAGGGTGTCTTCCACGGCAAAGGCATTCGCGGTCAGCTCCGCGGTAAACCTGCCATATAGTGCCTGAGGGGAGTCGCCGAACACTCCGGCGAACGCCTCGCCGAATCCCCGGCTCTGCCGCGCGCTCATCCGCCGCCATAGATGCACGAGCGCGGAATCGTCGCTTCTGGCCAGTAGCCATTCCAGATAGGCGGAGCCGGCGAGATAGGCCATACTCCCGCCCTGGAATCCCTCCGGGGAATCGAGCTGTCCATAGGTGGGCAGCCGGCCTTCGAGGGCACGCTGTCGCAACAGCGCCGGCCGGAGGGCGCCGTGCGGGCGTCCGCTTCCCGTCAGCGCGCCCTCCACCACCGTGGCGTAGCCCTCGAACACCCACCGTGGCGCGTCGAGCGTGAGCGGACCCGGAGTTGCCGGCAGCAGCGAGAAGAGAAACCGGCGCAGCGGATTGCGAAACGGCCTCGTCAGGTGCGCGAGATGCGCGTACTCATGCACGGCGAGCAGTTCGCCCCAGTCACGCGAATGACCGATCGTGGAGGTCGGATCTGGAGGGGTTGGCCACAGGAGAATCGCCGGCATCCCCAGCAGCGGCCAGGCCGATCCGTTCGACACATTGGCAGGATCATCGACGATGACGTGTACACGATGCGGTGGCGCCCATCCAACATAACGCGATACGGCCTCGTGCACCGCTTCCATGCGACCGGCCACGTCGAGCGTCCACTGCTCCATCTCGGCAGGATAGTGAAACAGGAAGTGCCGCGTTTCGGCACTCTGCCAATCGAGATGTGGACGGACCTGCGCCGGAAGTTGAGTTGACGCTGGAGCCGGATACAGAATGACGGTGAGGCTCAGAATCGACGCGCGAAGGGCGCGGCTGACGGAATGGCTCACCCTCCGTCCCGGCCTCAAGGACTCGCGCCGGCCGTGCCCCCCACCGAGCGAGGGATGTCAGCCGTCGACCACACTCCTTCGACGCCGGTGCGACTCAACGCGTAGACCACTGCGCGGTCGGTTCCTGGAGCCAGCGTTACTCTCCGGCGGTCACCGGACAGCGGCAGCAGATGCCACGCACCGCCGATGCGCAGGTTCACCATCCAGAATCGCACGGCCGAGTCGTCACCCGGAGTAATGCCCAGCCAGGTGCCTTCCGCATCGGCACCGACCCGGAGCGAGGGGCCGGCTGGCACGAGCGCACCTAACCAGTTGGATGGCGGAACGAGTGCGGCGTGAGCGTAGGGTCCGGCGGCGAGCGAGTCGCTGAGCCCGCCACGATTCTCCATGAGAGCGCGCATGCTGAAATGCACGTTGCCGAGCGCTCCCGGCGCAGCCCGCGTAAGGCGGATTTGCTCGAGGATTTCGCCGGCGTGCCACTGCGCCCTGGGACTGCCCACCTGGCTGGTGTAGTTGCCAGGCCAGACGTGACGAGCGTGCGAATTCTCCTGGACCCACCATTCGAGCAACCGGTCGTAAGGCTGGCCCGGCGCGCTGGCCCGCCAGTAGAGTTGCGGTGTTACGTAATCGAGCCACCCTTCATTCACCCACAGTCTGGCATCGGCGTATATCTCACGGTACGCATCCAGACCGGCAACGCCGGCAGGATAGCCCGGCCGCCATATCCCGAACGGACTGATGCCTACCTTCACCCACGGCTTTTCCCGTTTGACGGTCGAGTACAGCTGCTCGACGAACCGATTTACGTTGTCGCGGCGCCAGTCATCGCGCTCGCGCGATCCGCCGCCTCGCACGTACCGGCGATAGGTGGACTGGTCGGGAAAGTCGATGAGGCGACCGCGTCGATCGCGCTCGCGGTACGGATAGAAATAGTCGTCAATGTGCACTCCATCCAGATCGTATCGCCTTACGACGTCGGCAATGACCCGCAGAACGTGCGCCTGAACCGCCCCGTCGCCGGGATCGAGCCACTGCATTCTTCCATACGGACGCACCGACTCGGGCATCCGGTGGGACACGTGCAGCCCCACGCTTGGACGGGTGCTCGCCGCGCGGGCGCGAAACGGGTTGAACCAGGCGTGCAGCTCGAGGCCGCGTGAATGCGCCTCATCAATGGCAAAGCGCAGCGGATCGTAGTACGGGCTCGGAGCCCGCCCCATTTCGCCGGTGAGCCACTCCGACCACGGCTCCAGTTCCGAATCATAGAAGGCGTCGCTCGCCGGCCGGACCTGAAAGATCACCGCATTGAGGTTGAGCGCCGCGGCGCGATCGAAGATGGCGACCAGTTCCGACTGCTGCTGCTCGCTCGTAAGGCCGGGTCGTGACGGCCAGTCGATGTTGCCGACGGTCGCCACCCAGGCCGCACGAAATTCCCGGTCCAGCGGCGGGGGATGTGCCGGGCCGGCCGGCGCCGGCATCAATTCGTCAGGTGCGAGTACGCTTGGCGCGGGCTGCTCCGCCGGCGCCGCGGGCGCCGGCCCGGGCGGCACGGGCGGTGTCACACAGGCGGCGGCCAGGAGCAACGCCGCAAAGGACCATCGAAGGGAGATGAGAGATGCGAGATGCGAGGGCCAACCCGCCTCGCTCATCGCACGTCGTTTCTCGCATCTCGTTTCTCGCATCTCAGTTCCCTCCGCTCGGCTGGGCTCGAGGCAGTCGTTCCGGCAGGTCGGCGACGATGAAAGCCATGACCGCCATGGCGGCAACGCAGCGTGCCACCTCGGCGGGATCGAGCTTGTCGATGGTGTCCGAATCGGTGTGGTGATACCAGAAGTAGCGACTGCCATCCACGCGCAATCCCATTCCAGGAACACCTAACGCCATTATCGGACCAATGTCCGCGCCGCCGCCGCCGGGCACGATGGTGTCCGCTCCGATCGGCGCCAGCAGTGCGCCGATCGCCTGCACGATCGCGAAGGCGGAATCGCTGCCCGTGAATCCGAACCCGGTGGGACGGAACACCCCCGCGTCCGATTCGATCGCCAGCACATGCCTGTCGAGCTCCGCGCGATGCATGTCCCGATATGCATTGGCGCCGCGCAGTCCGTTCTCCTCGTTCGTCCAGAGCACCACACGAACCGTGCGACGAGGACGCAGTCCGAGCACCTTCATCAATCGAACCGCTTCCCATGCCGCCACGCTCCCACCCGCGTCATCCATGGCGCCGGTGCCCACATCCCATGAATCGATGTGTCCACCGAGTACCACCACTTCGTCGGGAAGTTCCCGGCCACGGAGCTCGGCAACCACGTTGCGCGACGGTGCATCGGGCAGCGTCCGCGCACTCATCGTCAGGGTGACTCGAATGTGCTCGCCCCGTTCCTGCATGCGACGCAGCAGCATCGCATCTTCCGTGATGGCCGCATGCGGAATGTGCGTGACGCTCGAATCGTACCGCATGACGCCGGTGTGAGGCGTCTGCTGTGAGTATGGCGTCACCGATCGGATCAGGCTCGCGACGGCGCCCGCCTTCGCCGCCTCGATTGCACCGTTGGTTCGATAGCCGACGGTCTGCCCGTAGGAAGTGAACGGCACGTCGAACAACACGATTTTGCCACGCGCATCGCGCGAACGGTCGCGCAATTCATCGAACGACCCGACCACCAGGACGTCGGCGGTAATCCCCTCGGGCGGTGTCGCAACGCTCCCGCCCAACCCGAGCATCGGCATAGGACGAGGACGCGGAGTGAGCAGGCGCAGCGATTCGTTGCCCCGAACCCACCGTGGTACCATCACCGGCTCGCCACGCACGTTTTCCAGCGAGTCGCTCCGCATCTCGGCGAGAATCCAGTCGATCGCGCGCTCGAGCGACTCGGATCCGCTGAAGCGAGCGCCGAACGCGTCCGTGAGCAGCGTCAGGCGCGCGAATGCGGCACTGTCACCAGTCGCCGCGGCGATCAGCCGCTTGGCATCATCGCCATATCGCTCGGCGATGTCGTTCTGGGCCGCCGCTACGAGCGGTACCGAGGCGAAAACGCCGGTGAGAACGAGCGCGCGCAAAATGGTCTTCATTATCGGCAAGTTCACGGTACGGGTGACGAACGACGACGCAGAACGCGGTGCGGCCGAGCCCGGGTGCTCATAGGGAATAGCGGCAGGGTTCGCCGTGCGCCACCACGGCGCATTCAATCGTCACGGATAATGACGCATGACAGGCCGACACTTTTCGAGTGGAGGAACGAATCGTGACGCTGGGGCGAGATCTTCCACGGCCGGGTGGCGAGCGGTCTTTGCTACACCCGTACTCCTTGAGCCACCCCGAAGGGCCGCGCGCATCGCAGTAACCGCCGCACCGCCAGGTTGCGCCACGCTAGCGGTGCGACAGCGTGGCGCGGGGTGCGGAATGAGCCGCGTTTCTCTCGACGCCTTGCGAGCCGTCGTCGCCCACCAGTGCGGCGAAACACGCCGCGGCGACATGTTCCACCGATTGACGATCGCCTGTCGACATGCTCGCGGTGCTGGCATGCTCGTGCAGCATCTCCGCCTGTGCCGCCAGCGATCCGCGACGGCCCGCCGGCACCAGCTCGGCAATGCGCCGCAGGCTGTCGAACAGCTTCATGGCGATGGTCGGATTGCCAGCTCCGTAATGGCGAATCTGATCGAACGCGAGACCGACCGCGTGTTCAAATGAACTCATGCGAGCGAGAAAGCGCAGATCCCCGGAAGAACTGGTTCGCGCCGCCAACGGCTCGCGCGAGGTGCCGAGCCTTACCAACAGCTCGGAAAGTCGATCGATGCACAGCATCGCGGTCGTCGGATCGTTGACGCCCGGCGAAAGGGCCCGTACCGCGATGTCGGAGATGACGATGATCCCCAGGTCGACGTCCTGGTCGGGTGTGCGCTCCTCTCCGAGAACGAACGCGTCGCGCACGGCCTCGATTGCCGCGCGATCCGCAGCGGAAGCCGGCCAGACCGAGGCGATCGCTTCGCCGGCTATCACGAACCCTCCCACCGGCACATCCATCCGAATCGTCAGGCGACGGTCTTCGGCAAGGTCGAACAGCGAGTCGGCGTGAACCGCCAGCAGATAGCCGGAATCGGCCGCGAGTACCATCGCGGCGGGCACGGTAGGCGCGCGGGGCACCGGCAGTGCGGCGTCCGGCTCTCCGAAGTCGCGCGGAAACAGGTGGTCCATCCGCTTCAGAGCATGCTGCGTCTCACGCGTCAGGATGACCGCTGCCTGAACCGAGCGCGCTGCGTGATTGATGAAGTAGATGAGCGCGCCGATGCTCACCAGCACGAGGAGGATGGCGACGGTAACACCCAACTCCGGAACGAACGCCGCGCGGTTGTCGCCTGCCCCGGTCACGGTGCGCAGGATCATCACCGTGTACGTAAACGTACCGATGAAGATTCCGAGTACGATCTGATTTGCCGGGTCGGCCATGAAACCGCGCAGTACGCGCGGAGTGAACTGGCTGCTTGCAAGCTGCAGCGCGACGACGGTGACCGAGAACACGACGCCGGTCACGGTAATCAGACTTCCCGCCACCGCGGTGAGCACACCACGCGCGCCGTCAGCGCCGCCGCTGAAAAGAATACGGTCCAGGGTGCCGCTGGCATTCCATGCGGAGTCGACGCGGACGATGACGACGGCCAGCGCGAACGCGATCGCCGTGCTCAGCGCTGGAACGAACCAGAGACTGTCGCGCGCACCGGACCAGAGCAGCCCTATCCGCGTGGAGCTGCCTCGATCAGACCGGCGTTTCGTATCGTTAAATGTCATCACGAGGAAACACGTGCACAGCGTATGCCCGGTTCACCCGCACGGGAGTTTCGCGGCTGAAGCGGTGCGCAGCCAAGCGTGCCACCACTCTTCTGATCCAGACACAATCAGATCTCGTGCGCCATCACCCTTCGCAAAGTCTCCGCATCGATGTTGCCACCGCTGAGGATGATTCCTACCTGTTGGCCGGCAAAGCGATCGCGATGCGCGAGCAGAGCCGCCAGTCCGGCGGCGGCGGCGCCTTCCACCAGCGTGTGCGTGGTCGACAGGAGAAGGCGTAAAGCGGAGGCGATCTCCGCGTCGGTCACCGTAACGAACTCCTCGAGCCCATCGAGGAGGGCGGGAAACGTCATGGCATAAGCGGCCCGGGTCGCCAGACCATCGGCGAACGTAAGCGCGGTAGCCGTTGTTCGGGGCGCACCAGCGTGCCACGAATCGTGCGCTGCCGAAGCACCGGCGGCCTGCACGGCCGTCACGCGTACCGTTGGACGCTCCGCTCCCAGCACCGTCATCGCTCCGACGGCCTGCGATCCCCCACCGACCGCGATGACCATGGCGTCGATTTCCGGTGCCTGCTCGATCAGCTCGAGCGTGAGCGTCGCGGCGCCGGCGATGACGCGAGCGTCGTTAGTCGAATGCGCCAGCACCAGACCCTGCTCCTCCACCATTTGCGCTGCCACCTCTGCCGAATCGTCGTAGTCGGCCCCGCGTTCAATGAGCGTCGCTCCGTAGCCGAGGATGGCGGCGTTCTTCTCCGGGTTGTTGTCGACCGGAACGCAGATGGTCACTGGTGCTCCGAGCAGCCCGCCGGCATATGCGAGCCCCAGTCCGTGATTTCCCTTGCTCGCCGCCACTATTCCCCGCCGGCGCTCGTCAGGCGCGAGCGCGGTCATGAACGACAGCGCATTCCGAATCTTGAATGCGTTCGTAGGATTGAGATTCTCGTGCTTCACGAGCACTCGAATTTCGTGGCCGACGAACGCGTCGAGCACCGGGTACGTGCGCAACGGCGATGGGTCGAGATAGGGACGCAGTCGCTCGCGTGCAGCGAGCACATCATCGAAAGTGATGGGCCAGAGGGACACGGGCAGGATGGGAGTGGTGGAAGAGGGCGAGTGAAGCGAGGGATGATGTGCCGGATGACGGCTGTGCGACACCCCTCGCGGTCCGGCTATCCGTCGTCGCGCAGGACCGCCAGCGCGGCATGGTGTCCGCACATGCCGTGCACCCCGCCGCCAGGTGGAGTCGATGCGGAGCACAGGTACACGTGCGGAATCGCCGTGCGGTATGGGTGCCATGCGGATGTGGGCCGGCGAAAGAGTTGAAGCAGCGTGTTGGCACCTCCTCCCACATCGCCACCCACCAGATTGGGATTGTGCGCCTCGAGCTCGCCGGCGGTCATCACGTGCCGCGCCACCACTCGGTCGCGAAACCCCGGGGCGAATCGCTCGACCTGTGCCTCGATGCGCGCATGCACATCGGTTGTCGACCCGTGCGGCGTATGGCAGTACGCCCACACTGCCTGACGACCATTAGGCGCGCGGCTGGGATCGAACACCGACGGTTGCGTGAGGAGCACGAACGGCCGCTCGGCGTGCTCTCCCCGCCAAGGCGCGTCCTCGGCGACGACGATTTCATCGAGTGTTCCGCCGAGATGCACGGTGCCGGCTCGAGCGCAGCGCGTATCCGACCAGGGAATGGGCCCTTCGATCAGCCAATCGACCTTGCAGACACCCGGACCATAACGATATCGCAAGAGCGCGCGGCGCGCCCGGCTTGGGAGCGCATCGCCGGCGATGCGTACGAGCTGCGCCGGAGTCACATCGAGCAGCACCGCCCGCGCCGGCTCGAGCTCGGCGAGAGAGGCGACAGGAGCCCCGGTGATTATTTCGCCGCCCTTGGACCGCAGATAGGCGGCCAATGCTTCGGCCAATCGCTGCGCGCCGCCACGCGGAAAGGGCCAGCCTTCGGCGTGTCCCGCTACCGCAAGCACCAGGGCAATGGCCATGGTGGGTATCCGGCCCAGCGGCAGCATGCTGTGAGCGGCGAGCCCGGCCAACAACCCTCGTGCCCCGGGAGTGTGGAACCGGGATCGAACCAACGGCGCCGCGGCGCGAAGCGCGGACATGCCAAACCGGGCCATTACGAGTGGATGCCGCGGGATGCGCAGCGGCTGCAGTATCGCCGGAGCAAGCACCGGCCAGTCGGAGAGCAACGGCCCAACAAGCGCACGGTAGGCATCGGCATCGGTACCGAATCCGGCGGCGGTCTCGTCCACATCGCGCGCGAGAACCGCCGCGGGCGTGTCATCGAATGGGTGCGCGAGAGGCACACCGGCGTGGACCCATTCCAGGCCGAACTCCGGCAACGGAAGGGTGCGAAAGAAAGGAGACCCGATCGCCAGCGGATGCACCGCGGAGCAGACATCGTGCACTGCGCCAGGAAGCGTGAGCGCCATGGAGCGCAGGCCACCGCCGATCGCCGACGCTCCCTCCCGCACGAGCACCGAGCGGCCGGCTAGCGCCAGCGTGATCGCCGCCGCCAAACCATTCGGACCTGAGCCGACGATCACGGCATCGTATCGCGCCCGAAAGGCGCGGACGCTCACCCGGCGATCACTCGTCAGGCCAACGCCGCGCTATTCGCGACAACTCCTGGCCGGCGTCCCATGTCACCGCCTGCAGTAGGGATCACGGTCGCTCGATCGAGAACTCCCGCTCCTCGACCTCCCGGCCGTTGACCAGAATCTTCAGCGCGTAGTCGCCCTCGGCAAGCGACCGTCCAGCAAACGAAAAGGTCGTCCACTGCTCGCCGTTAGACGACACCGTTTTCATCTCCTCGTGCAGCACCGAATCGGATTCGGTCGTCCACCGCGCCGTCAAGGTCGCCGAATTGGCCACACCCGAAGTCTTGACCGCCGCGTGAACGGAATCGTTCGGCGCAAAGCCATCGGCCTCGTCGACAATGCGCATGTCGGCGCCCATTGCGCGGCCGAGGCGCACCTCTTCGACATCCAGATCCATGATCGGGACCACCTCGCCCGTCGCCGGCGAAGACGCGGTCTCGAGGTCGGCGTAGGCCCCGTCATCACACCCCACCAGGACTCCGGCTAGGCACAGCGCAAGGCCAGTTGAAAGTGATCTGAGCGCACGGGATCTCATTCCAAGTCCTCCTTTTCCAGATGGTGACTCATTCCGTAGTAAATCCGTCTCTCCCGAGTGGGGTCACCCCCCCCGGATTCGCTGCGAGGGGCAGAAAACGTACCCGGCCCACGGCTCCCGCCAGAGGGACCACGAGAATGCTCGCGACCGGAAGGACTTGATGGGTACTGCACAAGGGGCGGGCGAGACGCAGGCACAAACCGCGGCGAGCGCTACGCTCGCGCGCGAGCTTTCCGATTTTCTCGTTCTGCTCTCAATCAGCCTCAACAAGCATTCGTTCTACCCATCTGGTCATCCCCAGCTCGCAGGCGCATCCGCGGAGTTGCTCGAGTCGCTACGCACGCTCCTCGTCGAGCGGACTACGCTGGCACTGGGAGTCGCTCGCCAGCAACTCGTGATCGAAGGTGTGGCCACGGACTGCACGCATCCGCTGCTGGCCGACCTGGCCGACCGCCTCCACCGCCATTCGATCGGTGCGATACAGTTCTCCAGCGGAGTGGGAGAGGACGATGTTTGCAACTTTCTCACGGTGCTGTCGGAAGACCCCGACCGCTCCGAGCAACCGTTGGGCCTCAATGAAGACCCCAGCGCGGGATTAGGACACATCAGGGTGCACCCTGTGAACTTCTCGCGGCTCACCCTGCTCGAAGGCGATCAAAAGGATATTGCCTCAGGCGGCATCGGCACCGACCTCTGGATTGGATTGGCGCGCGCGGCATTGGAGAGCGACCAGCCTGCATCCGGCGACGAGCGGGCCCTGGATCCGGTGGCGCTCGCCACGGCCATCGACGGGCACGAACGAGAGGTCGCCTACGATCAGGTAATCGTGGGATACCTTCTGCAGATCTCCGACGAGTTGCGTAGCGGGCTTACGCCGGAGTCAGCGGCACTGCGCCAAAGGGTGTCCCGCTTGATCAGCTCGCTCCGTCCGGAGACGTTGAGCAGGCTTCTGGAGATGGGTGGCAACACGGTACAGCGGCGCCGCTTCCTCCTCGACGCCTCACAGGGCGTCGCAGTCGATGCGGTGGTGGAGCTGGTGGAAGCCGCCGCGCTCGCATCGGGGCAGACCATATCGCACGCCATGGCTCGTCTGCTACACAAGCTTGCCGCGCAGGCTTCCGGTGCCGGCAAGTCGCTATCGCCTGCCGACGGAGCGCTGCGCCAGCAAGTGCGGCGGCTCGTGCGGGGGTGGACGCTCGCCGATCCGAATCCCGATGAATACCGGAAGATGCTGGACCGAATGGCGCGGGCATCGCCGGATGTCGCCAAGTCATCGGATGCCGAGGTGTCGGAAGCGGAGCGCATTTTGGCGATGAGCCTGGAGCTCGAGGTGATCGAGGAGCCCACCCTTCGCGCGCTCCGCGATCTCGTTGAACAGGGGCGTGTCCACCGCGTGGTCGCACTGCTCGATTCCGCTTCGCCGGGTTCGGCATGCGTCGTCGGCCTGTGGGGAGAACTCTCTTCGGCAAAGCAGATGGCCGCTCTCCTGGCCAGCGAGCCGCTCGACTCCGCTCTGCTCGAGCGTCTGGTAACCGGTGGCGGCGCGGTGTGTGTCGAGCCCCTGCTAGATGCGCTAGCCTCGTCGCCGTCGCGTGCAACGCGACGGCTCGTTCTCGAACACCTGATCTCGATCGGGCTTCCTGCCGCACAGGCGGCCGTGCTCCGGCTGACTGACGCCCCCTGGTACGTGAGACGCAATATTCTGACGCTCGTGAGGCGAACAGGAGTCATGCCGGAAGGGTGGAGTCCGGCCGACCAGGCCCAACACCCCGATGCGAGGGTCAGGCGAGAAGCGGTTCGCCTCATGGTGGAGCATCCCGCGTGGCGGGAGCGGGCGATCGTCTTCGGGCTGCTCGATACGGATGCCGCGGTGCTGCGGATGGCGTTGAGTGCGGCGGCGGCTTCGTGTCCGAAGCCGGCCGTGGCGCCGATGATACGTCTTCTGCAAGAAGGCACACTGGACGACGAGCAGGCGCCTCTGGCCATACGCGCGCTCGCCGCCAGCGGAACACGCGAAGGACTCGAGCTGGCGCTGAACTCTGCACTCGAGCGAACCATTTTCGGGCGGCGGAAGTTGGCGCCGCTGACGGACGATCTGCTCGCGGCCATTTCATCGCTTGCCATTCACTGGAGCAAGGAGCCGCAGACGGCGACGGTACTGGCTCTCGCCCTAGCGCATAACGACCCGCGCGTCCGCGCCGCCGCGCGTCCGGAGGCTTGATCGTGAACGAGGCATCGGTCTTCATCATTGCGTTCGGCCAGGCGACTACCGCCATGGGGCTGTACCGGGACGGGCATCCCGCACGAATGAGAGCGGTCGACGTCGCGTATCAGCGGCTGCAGACACTCCTGAGCCGTGACGCGACCCCGCAGTTCAGCTTCGTGGAGCGCGAAGTGATCTACGCGGGACGCAGTCTTCGCGAGTTGCGAGACTGGTCACCTGCGGAGCGCCTGAACAAGGCCGGGATCCAGCGACTCGAGCTCTCCGCCGAGGTATCGCGCGAGGCATTCGAGCAGTTCCTCGATGAGATCGCCACCCGCCTGGCGAATGCGGGCTCCGCCGAGGCCCCCCAGACGCGCCAGTCGGGTGTGCGTTATGGCGTGCTCGGGCTGCGCGGGGAGCACCAGACGATGCCGCTCGGAGCCGCCCTGCCTACAGCCACGATACGATACTCCCTGGCCGAAGAGGCGGCAGCGACGCAATGGATCCACGGCGAGGTCGTGGATGGGAGCGCCATTCCTCTGCTCGAGGCGGAGGCGACGGTTCGCTCGCTGTCGTCGGTCATGCACGCCGAGCAGCAGTTGGTCATGCCACTGCTCTCATTGCGCGAGTACGACGAGTACACCACCACACACTCGCTCAACGTTTCGGTGCTTGCGATGGCGCTGGCCGAATCGCTGGGCCTTGCCGCGCGCGAAGTGCGGGCGTTCGGCGTGGCCGGGCTACTGCACGACATCGGCAAGGTGTGCATCCCGCACGACGTGCTGAACAAGCCGGGGAAACTCACGCCGGAAGAGCGAACGATCATTCAGCGGCACCCAGTAGAGGGCGCCCGGCTGATCCTGAAGAGCGGCCAGCAGCTCGACATCGCGGCGGCCGTTGCCTACGAGCACCACATCATGATCGACGGATGCGGGTATCCTGAATTCCACTTCCGCCGTGATTGTCACCCCGCCAGCCACGTGGTGCACCTCTGCGACGTCTATGATGCCTTGCGCACGCGGCGTCCGTACCGCGACGCGTGGGAGCACGAACGAGTGATGGCCTACCTGCGCGAGAACGCCGGAACGGAATTCGACCCTGCGCTAGTGCGCGTGTTCGACGGCATGATGCAGAGCTGGCGGCGTGAGGTCATCCAGCACGAAGAGCTGGCAACCGCGGGATGAGCACCATGCAGGCTACTGCCTGCAGGGAGCACCCAAAGGCGGGCTGGGCTGGTCTACCCGCACGCGAGCCGCCTGGTTGGCCAGGCGCAGCCCCACATCGTGAATGAGCTGCGAGACCCGCGTCAGGTTGCCGTAGTTGATGTACTGCGGCTCATCGGTCAGCTGGTGATAGTCGCGGTGGTCGCCGGTCGAAAAGAACACAACTGGAATTCCATATCGCGCGTACATGTAATGGTCGCTGCGGCAGTAATACTGCTCCGGATGTCCCGTCGCGTCGAACTGATAATCGAAGGTGAACGGTGTCGCACGCTGCTTGTTCACCCGCTCGACCAGATCCCCGAGCTCCGTCGATAGGCGTCGCGATCCTATCAGCTGCAGGTATGCCGGACCACCACCGGGGATGTCATCGGCGCCGCCGCGTCCGATCATATCGATGTTCAGTTGAGCGACGATCGAATCGCGAGGCACCGTAGGGTGCGCGGTATACCAATCGGCGCCGATCAACCCCTTCTCCTCCGCTGTGTGCCACACGAACAGCATCGACCGCCTCGGCTTTCGCGTCGCATGGACCATCGCTTCGGCAATCTCGAGCATGGCCACCGATCCGGAGCCGTCGTCATCGGCACCGTTGTAAATCGAATCGAGCCTGGCCGGTCTCAGCATTCGCAAGCTGTCCACGTTGACGCGAATCTCGCGGCGCTCGGCAGCCGTCAGAGAGCCACCCTTCGCCTGCTGCCGCCGTTCGACTTCGGCGTTGAACGCTCGCAGCGAATCGTGATCGACCGGCTGGGACGCAATACCGTCATGATCGGTATGCGAACCGATTGCGACGTACTGGCCGCGGAGCAAAGGGTCGCTTCCGGGCAATATGGCAATGACGTTACGAGCGGGAACGATGGACTCGGCGTAGGCGATGTGCGCCCGTACGGGAGCGCCCGTACGGCCCGGCTGCGCCGCATTCACCGGCGCGGCGAGCATGGCCTCGGCGGCAGCGGCGGAGAGTAGCAGCAGTGGAACGGTCGCACCGGCCCGTTCCTGACGCAGCGCCATTCTCGGGGGGCGAAGGAAGTTCGTATACGCCTGGAGCATGGGCGCCGGCACCACGATCCCCACGCCGGCCGCATGCTCGAACCGGCTGCCTTCGTTCATCGGCGGCAGCGCCAGCGGACCGCGCTCGGCGTGAAAGATCAGCATCCGGCCGCGCGTCGCGTCAGGCGCGAGCCAGGTGCTGCTGTCGTGCAGCGAACCGGCGAAAACCGATGTGGCATCGCCGACATTGCCGCCGCGGACAGGCACCACATCGTTCCACATTGCGAACGTCGTACCGCCCGCGCTCACCATGCTCGCCTCATCGAGCGCGCGGCTGGCCAGCGGCACCGCCTGGAAGAACGTGCCGTCATCGCCGGCCGGCTGCAGACCTAACGTCTGTAGCTCGGCGGCGAGCCAAACGGTGCTGCGCAGATGCCCCTCCGTGCCCGCCTCGCGCCCCTGCATCGAGTCATCGGCGAAGATGAACAGCCTCGTCCGAAGGTCTTCCTCCGTTATGGCGGCGGTGGTAGGCCGTGGAGCGTGCGTCCGGACGGTGGCCTCCTGTCCGTGAGCCGCTGGCGGTGAGAAGGATCCAAGGGCGGCAGCGACGGCAGCCGGGAAGATGATGCGTTTCATCGCTCGATGGCAGAAGAAGACGAGAGGTCAGGCCGCCAGACGATAGCCGGCTTTCCACACCGTGAGAATGTGCCGCGGGTTGGCGCTGTCGGCCTCGAGCTTTCGGCGCAACTCGGCAATGTGGATGTCCACCGTACGAGTCATAACGACGGCGTGATGGTCCCACACCTCGCGGAGCAGCTCGTGGCGGCTGGCCACGGCGCCGCGCCGGCGAATGAGTGCGAGAAGCAGGTCGAACTCCTTGGGGGTGAGCGCCACGGTCTCGCCACCGCGCCTCACGGTGCGCGAGGCGGGATGTACCTGCACGTCTCCGAATCGCTCCACCTCGGGTGCCTTGGCCTGCCGGCCACCACCGGACCGTCTCAGCAGAGCATTCACCCGAGCCGAGAGCTCCAGCCGGCCAAACGGCTTTGTAACATAGTCGTCCGCACCTAACCGGAATCCGAGTACCTTGTCGGCTTCCTCTCCGCGCGCGGTCAGGATCAGCACGGGCGTCTGATCGCCATCTTCACGAAGCGTGCGCAACACCTGATAGCCGTTCAATTCGGGCATCATCAGGTCGAGAATGATGAGGTCGGGACGGGTCGTGCGCGCGCCGGCCAACCCGCGGCGCCCATCCGGCTCGACCTCGACCGCGTAGCCCTCGATCTCCAGCGTCGCCCGCAATCCGAACGCGAGGTCGGGATTGTCCTCGATGATGAGAATGCGGTTCATGCCGGCTCCCGGACGGTCACGGTCTCCACCTCGCGCGAGTTCGTCCTCGACTCGTCAGGCGATGGGGCCAAACCGAGTTCGACGACGAACCGTGCGCCGCCGCCTGGATTCTCTTCGACCCAGGCCCGCCCATCGTGAAGCCTGGTCAGATCGCTCACCACCGCGAGCCCGATACCGCTCCCGCCGACGGCGGAGCTGGCATCGCGCGCCAGGCGTTGATAGGGCTCCCAGATCTGGTCTGCATCCTCGGCCGGTATGCCGGGGCCACGGTCGCTGACCTCGATGCGCAATGCGCGCGCCGTCCGCTCGGCTGTGACGAGCACCCGCTGCTCCGGAGGACCATACTTCACCGCATTATCCAGCAGGTTGATCAGGATGCGACGTAAGGCATCGCGATCCACCTCGGCGTGAAGCCGGTCGGGCACGCTGATCGTCAGGAACACCCCCCGCGCGCGCGCCACCGGTCCGAAGAACTCGAGCACGTCGCGGATCTCGGCCGGCACATCAACCTGCTCGCGGGCGATGTGCTCGTGCTGCCGCTCCTGACGCGAAAACGCGAGCACGTTCTCCACGAGATACGTCAGGCGGCGCGCCTCCTGATCCATCACCCGCGTCGCGCGCGAGCGCTCGGCATCGGAGCGCAACGCACCCGTATGCAGCAGCTCGGCGAACAGCCGGATCTGCGTGAGCGGAGTTCGGAGCTCGTGCGATACGCCCGACACGAAGTCGGCTCGCAGCCGCACCAATTCGTGCTGCCGCCGCAGCTGTACCACCGCGCCGGCGAGGAGCGCCGCGGTGAGCACGAACAGCCCGAGCAGCAGCGGCCATTGCGATCGCGGCAGCCCGCCGACGACGAGCCGGCCGGCAAACTCCGGACGCAGCGATACCGCGAACCGCAGACTGCCGAATGCGGCGTCCAGCGTGTCGAGCCCGACGAACGAGGCGCTGTCGTGGGGTCCCGACTGATAGAGCAGCACATCATCGGGAGTATGCACCGCGACTCGCAGCACGGAATCGTTAGGAACATCCCCGATCAGCGCGCGCGGGAACAGCGGCTCATCGCGGAACGTGTGCGCGAGCAAGGGCGCGGCGAACGTCTGCGCCGGCTGCACCATTCCATATGTGACGACCGGCCCGCCGTCGTAGTCGCGCGACAGCACGTATGCCACCATTAGTGAGGCACCATCGCGCTGATCGAACACCAGCACATACGAATCGTTCGTCAGCACGACGTTGAGTCGCTCCAGCGGCGAGCCCGACGACCCGAAGGTAAGCGGCACGAATCCGGGGGGGCGCGCAAATCGCCGCTCGTGCGCGGCTACCGTGTCCTGCACCCACCGTTCGACGTCGGCCGCCAACGGGCGGTCGAGCATGAACGAGCTGTCGCGCCAGTCGTAGCGGAAGAAGCGGGCAGCGGTGTCGACGCACTTGCAGTAGGCGGCGCGCTGCACGGCCAGAGCCGCGAATTCCCGAGGTGTCGGCTGCTCCGACGGCGGACGCGTGGGATCGACGCGCGTGATGGGAGCGATGAACGGCGTGACTATCGCCGGAAGAAGCGTGTTCTTCGCGCGGAACCCGTACTCCCACGCCGCGAATTTGGCGTAATCACGCAGCGTCGCCTCCGCGGTGGTGCGGCGCGACCGCTCTGCGTCATAGCCCTTGTACGCAAGCGCGCCTACGAGCACCAGAACCACCACCATTAGGCCGATGGTGTATGGTGCGATGGCGAACAACCGGGGACGGTGTGGCACGGACCGGGCGGACGGGTTGGCAGGTCGTGGGCGGCGAATCCGCCCGTGGCGGAATATACCGGCCAAACCCAATCCCCGAGCCGTCGATGCTGTATGGAAAGTGTCGGGACCTGTCGTTCAGCCTTCGCCGAGCGGCCGCTTCACCCGGAGCCGCACCCGAATGCAGAACGAGTCCGCCTACGCGCGCAAAACCTGACGATGCATCTGCCTGACCTTCTCCTCACCCCATCAGGAGCGCTGCCGCCGGGACATGAGGAGCAGCACCACACCACCCGCTATCGCAAGTCCGCCGAGCACTGGTGGAATGGGGATCGTCTCACGAGTCTCCGCGGTCGCGGTTATCGGCCCCACATCCAACACCGTCCGATCACGGCTATACGTAATTCCCTGGTAGACGAGCGCGAGTGCACCGGCGACGATCAGCACGATGCCAATGATGGCTCCAGCACGCATGGGTTCCTCTCGTGGGCGGTTGGTCCAATCTGCAAGGCACAATGCGTTCCCGAACCGGCTTCTCGCAATACGGCACAAAATGCTCCGCCGTCCGTAGGGTACGCGAACGTCGCTGGGTGGCTCGCTGCTGTCGCGCGCTCCTCCAGTCGCCGTTACCTTGAAGCGCGACATGGAGTCGAGCTCGGCGAAACCATTTGTCGCCGCACTTGCGCCCGTCACCCCCTCCGCGTGACCCCTTTTCGTTGGATCCTCGCGATCCTTTCCTTTGCCGCCGCGATTGGCGCGTCGGTATTCGTGGTCTATTCCAGTTGGCCGGAGCAGCGCAATCCCGCAATACTGCCCCTTTGGGCGCACGCCGCCTGCGCCGCTGTGGCGTGCCTCGAGGTCCTGGCCCGAGGGATCAAGTTCAAGCTCGCCGCACTCGCTCTGCACATACCGCTCGGCCTCAACACAGCGGTGCGCACGTGCGTGGGCGGAGATTTTGGAGCCGCCCTCACGCCGGCGCGTAGTGGTGCTGAACCGGCGCGGTTTCTCATTCTCGCCGAAGCCGGAATCAAGCCATCCGACAATCTGTTGCTCCTGTGGGTCGAGCTGTCCCTCGAGATGCTCTCCCTTGCTTTCGCCGTCGTAGTGTTCGCCATGGTGTTCACCGGCGCCGGTGCGGCGCTTCACGGGGTGCTCGCCGTGGTGGGCGTCTACGCGCTTGTCGTAATCAGCATCGCGGTGCTGGGAATGGCGTTGGCGCGGCGATCGGACAGAGCACCGCCGGGGTGGCTATCGACTCTCGGCGTGCGCGGCGCCCGTTGGGAAGTCGTGCAGCGTTCCCTTCGGCGGGTTCGCGAAAGCACCGAAGCGGTTCGGCATGCGCACTGGGGGCTTGGCCTGGCGGCGTACGTAGTCTCACTCGTGCACGTGGCGCTCCGGCTCGCCATTCTGCCGATCATAGTATATGCGTTAGGTGCGACGCTCGAGCCCCTCGCTTCGCTCGTACTGTGGCCGCTCGCCCTGTTCTACGGCGCAGTGGTGGCGCCCGTGCCTGGAGGGGGTGGTGTGATAGAGCTCGGCTATCAGCATTTCCTCGGCGACGCGATCCCGGCGTACCTGCTCGGGGCGTCGCTGATATGGTGGCGGTTCTACTCATTCTACATTCTGGTGATCATGGGCGCGCTCGCCGCCGGCAGGACGGTAATGCGAGCGCTACACCCTGCCGACGATCTTGGTGACTCCGCGGGAGACAACGAACTTCAGTCGGCCTGAATGCGATAGCAGAAACGAACTGCCTCTTGCCGGAGCCGCCGTGCGGCGTAATAATCGGGTTCGGCTGGACCCCCCGCCCTCCCCGCTCGGTGATCTTCCATGGTGCAGCGCCCGTGGTTGGCCCACTATGACGAAGGTGTTCCAGCTTCGCTCGATCCGTACCCCGACCTGACGCTCGTCGATTTTCTGTCGGCGACCGCCCGGGACGAGCCCGAGCATCCGGTAGTGCTGTTCAAGGGCGCCAGCGTTACCGCGGCACGGTTGGAGCGGCTGAGCAATGCCTTCGCGGCGGCCTTGCTCGACCTCGGCGTGACGCCGGGAGATCGGGTAGCCCTCTTGCTTCCCAACTGCCCCCAGTTCCTGATCGCCGAGTTCGGAGCCTGGAAAGCTGGGGCGATAGTGGCGCCGCTGAATCCCGCCTCCCATGCCGGAGAGCTCGAATCGCTGCTCGCTCAACTCGAGCCGCGCGTCCTGATCACGATCTCGTCCTGTTATGCACGAGCAAAAGTGGTACAGCGGCACCTGAGGATTCCGCATCTGCTGGTCACCAGCATCAAGGAGCATCGTCCGCGCGGCTCGCGGTTGCTGTTCACATTGTTCCGGGAAGCCCGGGAGGGGCATCGGGTCAGTCTTTCGCCCGAGGATCAGTGGTTTCCAGAGCTGCTGGAATCCTACAGGGGGGCGCACCGGCCGCGGCTGGCGATCACACCGGATGCCGATGCGACTCTGCTTCCCACCAGCGGCACGTGCGGGGCTGCGAAGCTGGTGCTCGGCACGCATCGCGCGGCGGTGGCGGGCGGATTCGAGCTCTCCGCCTGGCTACGCGATGTGGCAGACACCGACAGCAACGTGATGATGCTCGCCCTGCCGCTGCATCACACGCTGGCAATGCTGCCGCTGCAGGGGCTCGCGCTCATGGCGCGGCTGCCGCTCGCACTCGTTCCGGACTTGATGGATGTGCACGACCTGCTCAAGACTCTGCGCCGGGTTCGTCCGGCGTTCCTGAGCGGATCGCCCGCGGTGTTCGCATCAATTCCAAATGACCCGCTGGTACGCGCGGGAAAGATCGACTTCTCGTCACTCGAGGTATGCCTGACGAGCGCGGCACCGATGAGGGCGGCCACCCGTGAACGGTGCGAGCGATTGATGGGGTGCACGATTCTCGACGGGTACGGCCTCGCAGAATCGCAAAGCATCGTCACCGTCAATCCGGCTGCCGGCGCGCACAAGATGGCATCGGTCGGACTTCCGCTTCCCGACACGGATGTGCGCATCCGCAGCCTCGAGCTCCCGCACGACGAGCTTCCTTCAGGGACCATCGGAGAGATCTGGGTCAGCCGACCGCATCAGATGCGCGGATACTGGAGGAAATCCGGAGATGTGCCTTCGCCGTTCGC
>DATKDD010000245.1:0-7608 GCA_035512875.1 Gemmatimonadaceae bacterium
TGCGCGATCCATGGCGAAGAATCGTGTATCTCTCGGTGCCCGTGCTTGTCATCGCGATCTTCGTATTGTTCCTGTCCGGAATCCTGTTCTTCATCGGCTGGAAGCTCACGCACGCGCCCCATGTCCACGCAGACCTGTACAGGGCTCGTCATCTGCTTTGGCTTCCTCTCGGTGTCGCCGTGGTATCTGCAGCGCGAAAGGTGCTGCAACATCGGCGGCCAGGTCCTGAGGAAACAGAATCCGTCACCTAACATTCGGTTTCACCGGGCACGGGCACGCGCTACCATTACTCAGTAGGAATAGGGGACAGGTCTTTGATCGGTGGTGATCGAGCCGACATTGAAAGACCTGTCCCCGTTTTGGGCGGTGATTACCTCGCCGTTTGGGTGTGAGGGGGCGTGGAGTGAGGGATGATGCGACTCGTCCGGCTACCCACTGCCTGTTCCGGGGCGTCCGGACGCAGCTCCGCCACGACTTCATTGAAATCGCGGCGTATGGAGAGAGTTGTTGGTGGATCGGCGTGCTACCAGGCCGGGAGAGGATCCCGGGATCGGGAGTGCTCGGGGAGCGGTGGCGCGTGGGCCTCGCGCGGCAGCGCGGCGTTCCTCGACGATCCGCCCCAGGACCGGATCCTTGTTGCATTCACGCCGGCAGCGTCTGACGAGGTTCGACACGTGCGCATAGCTCCGCAGTCCGAGCTCCTGCGCAGTCTCCCGCAGCGTCCGCAGCCCCTCCCAATAGCCGAGCATCGCGAACACCATCCGTGAGAGATCGCCACGCCGCGCTCGCATCTCTTCAGGCGTGACCTCGAGCCGCTCGCACACCGCCGCCATGATCGCACTCACCGGTGGGCGGCCGATGTCCCTCTGGTACCGCGGGTGCTCGGAAGTTATGTGCCTCAGGACGACTGGAGTTCGACGAGTCGTTCTTCGACGGTGGCGGGCAGGTCGAGCCGGATGAACCAGTCGTTCGGGTAGAGGTAATCTTCCCCGGACTCGTCCACGACCCGAATCGAATCGTGTCGCACGGCGGTCGCGTCGTCGATGATCTCGTACAGCTTCCGCAGCTCCAGAGCACCCTCGTACCCCTCGTTCCGGATGCAGATTGCGAAATGCTTCGTTTCGTTCATCGTCAGCTCAGGTAACGTTTCACCTTCATCCAGCGCTTCCCGATCCCGTGCGCCTCGTACCAGTGTAGCTCCGCATCCACGACATCGCCATTGGCGAGCCGAATCGTCGCGATTCCCTTCAGCTTCCGCAAGTTCCCGCGGCCGAACTTCTTCTGCAGGATCGCCAGATCCCGAATCCCTCTTCCAGAGGCGATCGTCTCCACGCTCCGCAGCTCGCCGAGAATCTCGAAATGCATCGCTGCAGGATACCTCGGACCAGCACATAACAAACCTGGTCACCCCGAGGTATCCTCGGTTGAATGGAGTTCGAATGAAATCCGCAGAAGGATGTCGCCAACCAGAGTAAACACGAAGTCGTGTTTTCGGAAGCCGTGAGTGTCTTCGCGGATCCTCTGGCCTGGACGATTCCAGATCCTGATCACTCGGAATCGGAGTATCGTTATCTTACTACCGGTTATACGAGCGGGAGACGGTTGGTGATCGTTTCGCACACCTACCGTGGAGGAACGATCCGAATCATCAGTGCACGACGCGCTACGAGGCGTGAAAGAAAAGTCTATGAAGAAGGCGACTGAAAAACCTGATCCGGACGAAATGAGAGATGAGTACGACCTTCGAGGAGGGGTTAGAGGGAAGTTCTACGAGGAGTATCAGCGTGGGACCAACGTCATCCTTCTCGACTCGGACGTAGCGGCGGTGTTCCGCGGTTCTGCTGTCGTGAATCAGGCACTCCGTGAGTATCTCGAGGAACATGGCAGTCCACCCGAGATCGAACACGCGCGCTAACATTTCGCTCGAGCAGACGCTGCACGCGCGACCGTTACTCGTGAGAGATCGCCGCGTCGGACTCGCAGCTGTTCGGGCCGTATCCTGTCGCATTTGTTCACTCCTCATTTCACTGGAGCTGGTTCTCGCGACATTCAAGAGTTGGAAGGTGGCGCTACGAAAACGCCGATCACTCGGCGCGCAGTGCGTCGACCGGCTCCATGAGCGCAGCGTGACGTGCCGGCAGAACTCCCGCAAGCAGACCAACCGTCACCGCCATCCCTTCAGCGAGAACGGCAAACCACCACGGCGTGCTGACCGGCAGCGCAGGGACGACGATCGTCAGTAGTTGCGCCAACGCAACACCGAGGAACAAACCGCCAGCACCACCGATGGCTGCCAGCATGGCCGCTTCGCCAAGGAAGATCCGGAGGATCTGACCCTGACCGGCACCGAGCGCACGGAGCAGTCCAATCTCGGAAGTTCTCTCCGAGACCGCGATGGTCATGATCGTGAGGATGCCGACACCACCGACGAGCAGCGAGATGCTCCCGAGTGCGCCGACCGCGAATGTGAGAACACCGAGCACCGATCCGAGGACGCGGACCATCTCGTCCTGCGTCACGAATGTGACGTCGTTCCGTCCGTGCCGCATCGTCAGAATGCGGCGGATGCCTTCCACGACTTTGTCCTGTGGCACGTCGGGATCGTGAGTGACGTGGAAGCCGGTGATCCCTGGGCGATTGAACAGCTCGAGCGCGCGGGCAGTGGGGATGCTCACGGAGTCATTGATGTCGATCCCGAGGACACGATCCACCGGTTCCGCCACACCAATCACAAGAAACCGCGAACCGCCGATGTTGATCCGTTTGCCGATCGGGTTCTCATTACCGAACAACTCCCGCTTCGCTGTGGCACCCAGGACCGCAAGCGGCCGCGGCGCATTCGGATCGTCATACGGCAGGAACGAGCCCGCCGCCATCTTGAAGTGCCAGATCTTCGCCCACTCCGGACCGAAGCCGTACACGATTACGCGACGGCGTCGCCCGCCGTATCGAACCTCGGCGCTTCCATCTGTGGTCGGATTTGTGACGAGGACATGCGGAGCTCGACGCGCGGCGATCGCGTCATCGATCGTGAGCGGCCGCACGGTCCCGAAGATGCCGATCGTGGCGCCTGCAGTCTGCACGCGGCCCGGAAGGACGATGATCAGATTCGAACCGAATCTCGTGAACTGGAACATTACGAAATCGCGGACTCCCTGACCGATCGAAGTCAGCAGGATGACCGCCGCGACACCGACAGCGATCCCGAGGATCGCAAGCCAGGTACGCAATCGATGCGCGCGGAGTGTGCCGGTGGTCAATCGGATGTAGTCGGCGCTTCTCATCATCACCGCCGCGCCAGAGCCTGCGCCGGATCGAGAGCCGCCGCACGCCGCGCCGGCAACACGCTGAAGACGATCCCGGTCACGATGGCGAGAAGCACCGCGCCGGTCACAGCCCACACTGGTGCGTACGCGGGAACGGCCGGATAGAGACTTCGGATGACGAAACTTCCAGCCTGGCCGATCGTCGAACCGACAATGGCGCCGACCGTCGAGAGAAGCGCCGCCTCGGCGAAAAAAAGAACGCGGATCTGACGCGGTGAGGCGCCGAGAGCTTTGAGGAGCCCGATCTCACCCGTCCGTTGTGCGACCGCAATCAGCATGACATTCATGATCAGAATGCCAGCGACCACCATGCTGATGGCCGCGATTCCACCGAGTGCGAATGTCAACGCCACCAGGATCTTGTCGAATGCGGAGGAGAGCGCGTCCTCGGTGACGACAGTGACATCCTCCTCTCCATGTCTCTCGGTGATCAGACGCTTGATCTCGTCCTTCACGATCGGCACATCTTCGCGCGAGCGTGTTCTTATGGCGATACGCAGCAGCGAGGAGAGATTAAAGAGAACCTGCCCGGATGCGACGGGGATGATCACCATGTCATCCATGTTGAGACCGGCCAGTTCTCCCTTTGGCGCAAGCACGCCGATCACACGGAAGCGCCGGTCACCGAGCCGCACGTACTGGCCGAGTGGTGAGTCGCCTCCGAACAGTTCACGTCCGACCTTCGATCCAAGAACGCAGAGCGGCGTGGCGTTGCGAGGATCCTGCGGCGGCAGAAAGCGCCCCGAAGCCATCGACAGGCCCCAGAGGTGCTGCACCTCACTCGAAGATCCGGCGATCGGCACATCCCGCCGCCGTCCTCGGGCTGAAACTTCGCCTTCCATCAGATTCAACGGGGTCACATGCTCGACGCCGCGAACGCGCTGCAGTGCCATTGCGTCATCGATCGTGAGATCGCGCGCGGTCCGGCCGGAGGCAAGGGCTGCGCTTCCGCCCATGGTCTCCGCGCGTCCGGGAAGGATGATGATCAGATTCGTCCCGAGCGATTCGAACTCCTGACGCACATAGCGCCGTGCGCCTTCGCCGAGGGAAGTGAGGACGACCACCGCAGCGACACCAATCGATGTGGCGAAGACCATCAGCAATGAACGCGTTCGGGCTCCTTCGAGAGCGTGCCATGCGAAGCGGGCGATGTCGCGCGTCTGCATGATCAGGCCTCCACGCGTCCATCGAGCGTGCGTATGTGCCGGCGGGCGCGACTGCCGAGAGCAGCGTCGTGTGTGATGAGCACCAGCGTCATGCCACGACTGTTCAGTTCTTCGAGAAGGTGGAGTACCTCCTGACCGGTGGTCTGATCGAGATTGCCGGTAGGCTCGTCGGCGAGAATGGCGGCCGGTTCCATGACCATGGCGCGGGCGATGGCCACGCGCTGGCGCTCGCCGCCGGAGAGCTGGTCGGGACGATGCCGCGCTCGTTTGGTGATGCCGAACTCGCCGAGAAGACGTTTCACTTTCTCGCGGCGCTCGTCAGGGTGCGCTCCCGAGAGAACGAGTGGCAGCTCGACATTCTCGGCAGCGGTCATGCGCGGCACGAGGTGAAAGAACTGGAAGACGAACCCGATCTTCTCGCGGCGTGTGCGTGACTGCTCCTCGTCGGTCAGTGCCGTGACGTCCAGTCCGTCGAGCTCGTAGGTGCCTGTTGTGGGCCGGTCGAGCAATCCGAGGATGTTGAGCATCGTCGACTTCCCGGAGCCGGACGGACCCATGATGGAAATGTATTCGCCGCGACCGATGTGAAGGCTGACGTCGCGCAGCGCATGCACGCTCTCCTCGCCAAGCACGAATGTACGCGAGACATTCTTCAGCGTGATCATTTCTCGAGTACGACGCGTGCGCCGGGGACGAGGCCTTTGCGCTCGACGGACAAAACGATTGTGTCACCTGGCTCGACGCCTGAAAGCACTTCCGTGAACTGCCAGTTGGTGAGACCAATCTTCAGCGTGCGTTCCTCGAGCGTGTCGTCTTCGATGACGAGCACACGGTTGCCTTCGAGCAGTGCCTGCGTTGGCACGCGAATCACGTCATCACGGACATCCAGCACGACCTCGGCGTCGGCGCTGTAGCCGACCAGCAGCGTTTTCACATCCTCGAGGTTCAGGAACTCCACTTCGACATCGACCGTGCGGGCCTGCTTCTCGAAATCGACGACGTACGGCGCGACGCGGCGAACACGTCCGGCGAAGCGCTGACCGGGTAACGCATCGATGGTGATATTCGCGGTCTGACCGACACGCACACGCGCGACATCCACTTCATCGATCGGCGCCGTCACGTAGAGACAACTGTCGTCGATCAGATCGACGGCCGGAGGTGTGGGGATGCCGGGCGGGGATGGCGTGGTGAACTCGCCGACCTCGCCGGTGATCTTTGCCACCACACCGGCGAATGGCGCGCGCAACACGGTGCGTGTGAGTGTGGCGCGCGCGGCGGCGACACGAGCTTCGCCCTGTTGCACATCGGCGCGTGCGGCGTTGCATGCGGCGCGTAGTGTTTTCTCGGCCGAGACCGCGCGGTCGAGCTGCTCGTCGGGAAGAAGTCCGTCGCGATGAAGCTTGCGGGCACGTTCCGCATCGCGGGCCGAATTGTCGGCGCTGGTGCAGACTTCTTCCGCTCGAAGCACCACACTCTTCGACTGCTCCACGGCCATGCGAGCCTGGGCCGCGGTGTCTTCGTTCCAAAGCAGGAGAAGAACCTGACCGGCCGCCACGCGATCGCCCTCGCGAACCGGCAACGCGGCAATGGCGCCACCCGACGGCGGGGCAAGCTTCGCGCGACGGCAGGCGTTGACGGTGCCCGCGCGTGTGTTTGCGACAGTGTGCTCCACATGGCCGCGGTCGATCTTCCCGGTTCGAACCGGAATCGGGTCAGGCCGCGTGGCCCGCCATACGACGAGTGACAGCAGCGCTCCGATGGCGAGTGCGATCAGAAGTCGGCGCAGCATGGTCTAGGGTTTCATGCGAAAGGGATGGCTAGAGTACACCATTGGATCGGCATCCGTCCTTATCCTTTTCTTCGTCCTGAGTGTGGAACACGGCAGCCGTTTCGTCCGGTCTGCGGCCGCGCTTGCGTTGGCCGTGGAAGGCGTTCACCTCTCTCTCTCGCTCGGCCTTCTGGGGGGGGCGATTCCTCCCCTCGGCGGAGCGGCAGACGCGAACCGGCTTTTGGCGCGGGCCCTGCTCGTTCTCGTCCTGATCGCCGTTCGATTCTCGCATCCGCGAGGCAACCGAGATTCATTCCGAAGCGCCACGAGCGTCGTGATCTGCTACATTACTTGGGAACGCTACTGAGTCGGCCGCGGCCGCTCAGCGCGGATCGTTAGACGACCTGCAATGAACTGGGTGATCCGGCCGGCAGTGGCCACCGATGCCGCGGCGCTCAGCGAGCTCGCTGAACGCACCTTCCGTGAGGCGTTCTCCGCCCTCAACACGGCCGAGAACATGGAGCTCCACTGCACCAACTCGTTCTCCCCTGCCATCCAAGCGGTCGAGATTGCCGATTCCACCATTCTCACCGTGGTTGCGGAGGCAAACGGCACATTGTCGGCCTTCGCGCAGCTGCACCTTCGCGCCGAAACACCGACTTGCGTTCCTGTGTCCCCGTCGGCCGAGCTTCGCCGCATCTACGTCGACAGGAACCTGCACGGGTCGGGTCTCGCTCGCCAGCTCCTGGCCTGCGTCCTCGAGGCGGGAGCCGACAGCGGCGCGAAAAGCGTGTGGCTCGGAGTGTGGGAGCACAATCCACGCGCCATCCGTTTCTATCAGAGCGCAGGGTTCTCAGAAGTGGGCGATCACGTTTTCACGGTCGGCACCGATCCGCAACGCGACCTCCTGATGGCACGAAACCTCACAGATTGAAACCGGCTCGCCTAAACCTAACTCGGTTCCACCGGACACGGGCACGCGATACCATTACTCATGAAGCTGCGGTCATCGGGCGTGCCCGTGCCGGTGAACCTCAGCC
Organism: Gemmatimonadaceae bacterium; assembly: GCA_035512875.1. Classification (GTDB taxonomy): domain Bacteria; phylum Gemmatimonadota; class Gemmatimonadetes; order Gemmatimonadales; family Gemmatimonadaceae; genus JALZIF01. Next base: position 7,304 of record DATKDD010000245.1, read on the forward strand.
GTTATGCGGACGAAATCGTGGCTGAACATTGTCAAGCTGTGTCGATCGCAGTGTGCGCGGCAGGATCTGGAAAATTTTCGACCGAGACCGGTAATATGACGCGGGATTCGCGCGGCGCTGCTGATCAGCGGGAAACACGCGGCGCTGCTGATCAGCGGGAAACAGTTGGTGAATGATGTCGGCGAAGCACGATGAGGCACCTGATCTCACCAGTCCTCAGTTCAAGGCAAATCCATTTCCGTTCTACGCGTGTTTGCGGGCCGAAACGCCGGTTTACAGGACGAAATGGATCTTTGGATTGCGAG
>DATKDD010000246.1:0-3645 GCA_035512875.1 Gemmatimonadaceae bacterium
TGGACCGTGTCGGGGTGCTGGGAGCGGGCAAGATGCGCGATGTCCTCAAGGGTCTTGCACTACTCCTCGGGACCGACGAGGTGTCGGACGACGGGCCCTGACCCAGCGGGCCAGCGGTCCGCTCCAGCGTGGGGGTTAGAAAGCCTGTTGGTACAGGCTGTCATCGTACGACTCCATCGCGCGGCGGATTCTCTCGTAGAGCGCGTCGAGTTCCTTGCGAAGCTTCTTATCCGTTGAGTGGTTGGCCTCCGCCGCCACGAAGCCCAGTAGTTCGTCGAGATCGTACGAGCGCATACCGGACGACGTAGTCTCCGGATTCGAGCTGCGCCCGGCGGAGCGCTGCCGTCAGCTCGGACCCGGCGAACGTGTGCTCCAGCACCAAGACCCGTTCGCGCGGGTGGAACCTGACCTGCACCTTCTGGCCTCGCTTGATCTTCTTCCTCATCACCACGGTTTTCTAACGCCGCGTATCAGCGGGCGCGCCCCTGCATCCGCTGGATGCGCTTGTTCGCCTGCCCTCATGCCGAAAGCGGCGTGAGACTGAAGACGCGTCCGAGCCGTGATGCCAGTATACGAACCCAGTAGATCGGAGTTCGCGGTCACGGCCTTGATGTCCAGGACCGGCTCAACCTCGTGGATGAGCTGCTTCGCGACGCCGGTCAGGTATTCGCGCATGTCCATTGCAAGGCGGGGTTCGGCGCTCGTCGATCTCACGGCACGACCTTGACGTGGACCGAACCGAGGTGCGCGAAACTGGCGCGGATCGTATCGCCGACCTTGGGCCGCAGCATCTTCGAGATGGCACCAGACATGACGATGTCCCCGGGCTGTAGTGCGAGCCCGCGTGTTGCCAGATGGTTGGCGAGCCAGGCGAGCGCATCGAGCGGGTTGCCCATCACCTCAGCGGCCGTGTAGGTTCCCACGACTTCGCCGTTGTGCTCGTAAACGACTTCCTCGCGCGACACATCGAACATCGAGAGCGGCGTGAGGGGTCCTCCAAGCACGATGGCTTTGGCGATGATGCTGCTGGCGATGAAGTCGGCCACACGCGGCTTCCCGGAAAAGATGAAATCCGGCAGTTCGAGGGCCGCAACCGCGCCCTCCACCGTCGGCAGCGCGCTATCCGCCGTGACGCCGGGGCCGGCCAACTTCGAGCGCATTCTGAAGGCCACCTCCGCTTCAGCTCCGAGAGTGACAAAGTCGCTCGCTGACACCTCCGCACCGCTCGCATATTGACGTGGCATGAGGAAGCCGCAGGCAGGCTCCTTGACTCCCATCACGGCTTGGCCCGACGGGCTCGTGGCGCCGAGCTTCCATCCGATCGAGCGCTGCCCGCGCCTCTCAAGATCGTCCCTCAGAGCCTCCTGGATCGCGTAGGCGGTTTCGAGCGTGAAATCGCCATGGGTTTCCGAGAGCGGCTGCAGGAGGCCGCTCCGAGACTGGGCCTCGACAAGGCGCTGGATCGCGGTCTGGATGGAGATCGTCATGGACGCTCGCCTTTCCTGTGTAGTCGCTGTTCCACGCCGGGACTCGCGTCAATGCGCCGAACGCGCAGGATAACGTGCGGCGCGAAGCGCCGTCAGGTTCATCCTGTAGTTAGATCGCACGCTTGAACCAGCGACGCCATAGGGCTTTCAGGTCGATCGTGATGCCCCAAAGCCCAGGTCGTAGATTCAAAACCTCGTGCTCCGCCGATGCCGCCCGGCCTTGATGGGTCAATGCCACGGCGAGATCGGAAATTCTTTTGCTCATCACCTCGACCTTGGACGCGATCTTCACCGGGCTCACGGAGTCGGGGTATCCTCCGCCTCGAAGGACCTGATCCGTTCTGGCCATCTCTGCATAGGTCTCGGCGACTAACAGATCCAGGAGGGCCATCGTCTCAGACAGGTACTCGCTCGCGTCAAGGTGACGATCGCCACAGATCTGAATCACCGACTCCAAGGATTGTCGGGCCGCATCGACCATGAACGGTTCGAAGAAGTCCCCCCAAAAGACGAGGCGGGGAGCCCCGTCGAAGACGCCAGCGCCCTGATAGCTGATGGCCTTTCCGCTCAGGTAAGTGGTTTCCAGCGCTCCCCGCGAATTCATCATTCGCCAAGCTCCAAGTCGCTCGGCCAAGGGACGCGCCGTCTCCGCCACCCGCTGCTGAATCAGCGGGTAGAGCGGTGTCCTCGGCTCTGGCAGCTGGAGAGTGTCGGGATTCAACACAGCGATCTAACGAATAGGCCTTTATCCGTCGTGCGGCCGCGCATGACGGATAAAGCCAGTTGGACGAAACCGCGGTGCCATCGCCACTATGGGGATTCTAGAGGGGACGCGCGGCGAGCGGAAGCGACTTTCGACCGCTGCGGGCAGCCACCACCGGTAGGTGGCGGTACGCGATCGAGCGACAGCGGCGGCGCCGGCGTGGCTGGTGAGCGAGATGCGCGGCCTGGGGCGGCATAGGAGGCAGACGGCGAGCCCAGCGTCCCGGGGCGGGAGCGGGCGGGCGCGGGGACCGAGGGCGCGGCGCGCTCACGAGGTGTCCAGGCGAGGGACGCGCGGCGGGGGCGCGGGCGCCGGGGCGAGGATCTCGGTGAGGCGCAGCCGGCCCTGCGGGCACACGGGACAGCGCTCGATGTCGAGCCCGGTCAGCCGGAGCATGAGCGCGGCCACGGATTCGATCGGCGCCTCGGCCGGAGAGGGCGAGGCGCCGAGCAGGGCGCGACAGCGGGCGAGTTGGCGCGCCGGGTGCGGTTGGCCAGGAAGCCGAAGTGCCGGATGCGGACGAAGCCATCGGGGACGATGTGGAGCAGGAAGCGGCGGATAAAGTCGTCGGCCGCGAGGGGCATGACCTTCACACGGTTGTCATCCGCGTAGTCTTTCCAGCGGAAGTGCACGAGGCCGTCGGCATGAGTGACGAGCCGCTCGTTGGAGAGGGCCACGCGGTGGGTGTAGCGCCCGAGGTAGTCGAGGACCTGCGTGGGGCCGCCGAAGGGCCGTTGCGCATACACGACCCAGGCGTGCTGGCGGAGGTCGGCGAGCCAGGTGGCAAAGGCGGCGGGCTCGGCGAGGCCGGCGACGGAGCCGGCGAAGACGAGCTGGCCCGTGGTGAAGGCCCGCTGGAGCGCGGCCAGGTACTTGCCCCGAAACACCTGGGCGAGGGCGCGGACGGGAAAGAGGAAGCCGGGTGGCGCGGCGATCCAGCGCGTGCCGTCCGCACTGAGGGCGCCGCCGGGGACCACGCAGTGCAGATGCAGGTGCTGGGAGAGATTCTGCCCCCAGGTATGCAGGATCGCCGTCCCGCCGAGTTCGCCCCCGAGATGGCGGGGATCGCGGCCGAAGGTGGTGAGCGTCGCCGCCACCGTGCGGAAGAGCAGCGTGTAAAGCACGCGGGGATTGCCCTGGGCGAGCGCGTTCAGGGCATGCGGCAGGGTAAACACGACGTGGAAGTACTCCACGGGCAGGAGTTCGGCGCGCCGGGCCTCAATCCAGCGTTCCTTGGCGAGGGTCTGGCACTTCGGGCAGTGGCGGTTGCGGCACGAATTGTAGGCGAGCCGCTCGGCGCCACAGGTATCACACGTCTGGCGATGCCCGCCGATTGCGGCCGTGCGACACGTCTCGATGGCGCGCATGGCGCGGCGCTGCGCGCGGGAGAGCGCG
>DATKDD010000247.1:0-7857 GCA_035512875.1 Gemmatimonadaceae bacterium
AGCGCCATTCCTTGGCCAGCTCCACCGCGGCGCGCGGCAGGTTCTCCGGATAGCGCTCGAACTTTTCCTCGAATCGGGTGAAGAGCGTGAACGCGTCGGCGGCCGCGCCCGCGAAGCCGGCGAGGACGCGCCCGCCGCGTAGAGCGCGCACCTTCTGTGCGTTCCCCTTCATGACCGTCTCGCCAACGGTGACCTGCCCATCGCCGGCGATCGCCACCTTTCCTTCACGACGCACACCAAGGATCGTAGTGGCGTGGAACGTGGGGATCCTGTAGGACATGCCGAAAACTAAGCGCCCGGCGCCCGCCGAGTGAGCGCACGAGCCCAAGCGCTCAGCCGAGGGAGGCGGCGCTGTTCTCGTCGGCTGGACGGGACGACGCGTCGCGCGGCTGGCGCGGCTCGTTCTCGGCGTTCGGAGGGAAGGACTCCCCGCTCCTGCGCTGAGGAGCAACAGCCATCTCGCGCAAGTACCGCCAATTCATGACCACGCCGGCGCCTCCTAGCACAACCGCAAGTAGCACCGAGACGGTCGTGTATGGCCAGCTGTCGCGTCCTATGAGAGAGGCGCCCAGTAAGACTATAGCGGCGCCGAGCAGCCCTTCACCGAGCCGGCTGCGTGGCTGACGTTCAGCGCGCCGGCGCTCCTCGGGGACGAAACTGCCGTCGGGAACAATGGCGTCGAGTAGAAGGACGACGCCAATGACCACGGCAACCACGCCGAGAAATACGGGGAGAAAGACTTCGGCACGCATCGCCTCCTCCCAGTGCAAGGAGTGTTCTCAGGCGCGCGGATGTGACGAGCGATACACCTGCTTTAGCCGCTCGATGCTCGTGTGCGTGTAAATCTGCGTCGAGGAGATAGATGCGTGTCCCAGCAGTTCCTGCACCGCTCGGAGATCGGCGCCGGAATCCAGAAGGTGAGTGGCAAAAGTGTGCCGGAGCGAGTGCACGGAAAGCCCGGAGCCTTCATCGAGCTCATCCAGAAACTTGCCGACGGCGAGCTGAAGAGCACGGACGCCGATCCGGCGCCCTGTGCGCCCAACGAAGAATGCCGTGCGATCAAGCCGGACGCCTTTGAGCCGCCGGAGCAGATCGTCACGTTTCGCCTCGTAGTTCCGCAAGGCGAGTACGGCGTGGTCACCGACGGGAATGATACGCTCCTTCTTTCCCTTCCCTCGCACTTTGACCTGCTGGGCCACCAGATCGAGATCGCCCAGGTTGATGCCGGCGAGCTCGGAGAGGCGCATCCCGGTCGAGTAGAACAACTCCAGGATCGCCAGATTGCGCACGTCTTCGTAGCGACCTTCCCACGCCCGTACCTCGGCCACCTGAAAGAGCAGATCGATCTGGGTACGGTCGAGCCACGCCGGGAGATGCTTGTCGAGCTTGGGCGTCGCGATGCCGCTGGCCGGATTGATCGCAACCAGCTCGTTGCGATGCAGAAAGCGATAGAAGCTGCGCACCGCGGAGAGGGTACGTGCGGCCGAGCGTTTGGCGATGCCGCGGCGGGACAGGTAGCCGAGGAAACCACGAATCGTCAGGCGGTCGACGGACGCCCAACCGCGATCTTCGCCGCCGGCCCGATTCGCCAGGTAGTTGGTGAATTCGGTGAGGTCGCGCCGATACGCACGGACGGTGTTCGGCGAGTAGTCGCGCTCGTGCTCGAGACTGGTGAGGAACTCGCGGAGCTCCAGCGGGAGCGATTCGATGCCGTCGGCAAGATTCGGGTGCGGGTCGGAAGGCGATCCGGTAGCATCATCGCTTTTGGGGGGGGCCCCCCGTGCCCTTCTCGCGCTCACGTCCGATTCGCCGCCAGCGACTGCTCGTCCCGCCACTGCTCCATCGCCGCCAGGGCCCGCTCGGCGAACATCTCGCGCTTTCGCCGCTTGTCGCGCACGCGCTCCGGGAGCTCATCGAGCAGCCCGAAGTTGGCATTCATCGGTTGAAAGTGGCGCGGATCAGCCTCCCGCAGATAGCGGCAGAGCGCTCCGAGCATCGTCGCGGGAGGCGGCAGTACCGGAGCCTCGCCGCATAACGAGCGCGAGAGATTCCAGCCCGCCAGGATCCCCGTTGCCGCGCTCTCCGTGTATCCTTCGACGCCGGTAATCTGCCCGGCGAGAAAAACCATGGGGTCGCCGGGCATGGACAGGGCCGGCGTAAGAGCGGCAGGCGAGTTGACGTACGAGTTGCGGTGAATCGACCCGTAGCGCAGAAACTCCGCTTCGGCGAGTCCCGGAATAGTGCGCAGCACCCGCTGCTGCTCGGGGATTCGCAGTCTCGTCTGGAATCCGACCAGATTCCACATGCGTCCATTGCGATCCTCCCGCCGCAGCTGGACGACGGCGTAGGGAAGGCGCCCGGTGCGTGGATCACGAAGACCAACCGGCTTCATGGGACCGAACCGCAGCGAGTCGCGCCCGCGGCGCGCGATCTCCTCGACCGGCATGCATCCCTCGAAATACGGTACGGCGTCGAATTCGTGGCCGTGATGCTGATCGGCGGCGGTTAGGGCATCGATGAACGTCTCGTACTCCTCGCGCGACATAGGCGCGTTGAGATAGGCGCCTTCCGCGCCAGCATCGGCCATCGTTTCCTTGTCGTACCGGGAGGCGGAGAATACAAGCGATTCATCGATCGACTCGCGGGAGATCACCGGCGCGATGGCATCGTAGAACGCGAGCGCATCGACGCCTAACTTCTCGCGTAGCGCAGCGGCCAGAGTGTCGGAGGTGAGCGGGCCAGTCGCGATCACCGCCGGCGGCACGATGGATTGAACCTCGCCGCGAACGAGCGTGACGAGGGGATGCGCGCTGACGCGGTCGTGGACGCATTGCGAGAACACGTCACGGTCGACGGTGAGCGCGGTGCCACCCGGAACGCGCGCCGTGTCCGCCGCCTCGAGCACCACGGAGCCCAGCAACCGCATCTCGGCCTTGAGCAGACCGTGCGCGTTCGTCGTTTCGGTGCTCTTGAAGGTGTTGGAGCAGACCAACTCGGCCAGGCGATCGGTCCTGTGCGCGGCAGTGGAAACGACGGGCCGCATCTCGTGCAGCAGCACTGCGTGGCCGCGCTCGGCGAGTTGCCAGGCGGCTTCGGAGCCGGCCAGGCCACCGCCGACTACGTGCACCGGGACAGGGTTTTTTGCGCTCACCCCGCAGTATAACGCTCCTAGACCGCTACCGCCTCCTCCTCTTCATTCACCACGATATCCCATTCGTTGGCGCACTTGAGGCACTTGCGATACTGCCCTCGCGTCTTGTTCTGCTTCGCCTCGGCTCCGGGATAGCCGCACTCGGGACACGTCTCGTTCACCGGCTTGTCCCAGCTGACGAAGTCGCAGTTGGGGTAGTTCGCGCATCCGTAGAACACCTTGCCGCGGGCCTTGGACCGCCGCTGGATGATGTCCCCGTTGTCCTTGGGGCACTTTATCCCGGTGGCCATCGGCCGTGTACCGCGGCACTTCGGGAATCGACTGCACCCCAGAAACTCCCCGCTGCGTCCATGCCGGATCAGCATCTCCGAGCCGCACTCGTGGCACTTCTCACCGCTGGGACGAGCAGGCTTTCGATCCACACCGAGCTTGCGGGTGTAGGTGCACTCCTTCTTGAGCTGCCTTTCGCACGCGATGTAGGGCCCAAAGAAACCGCCACGCGCAACGAGACGGCCGCCGCACTCGGGGCACCGTTCTTCGTCCAGCTTCGACAGGTCGTGGACTAGGCCGATCAGCTCCTCCACGTTCACGTCGCCGAGCCGCTCGGCGAACGGTCCGTAAAAGTCCTCGAGAACCTTGCGCCAACCTAACGTTCCCTCTTCGATCTTGTCGAGCTCGGTCTCCATGTTGGATGTGAAGCCGACGTCGAAGATGTCGGGGAACTGCTTGACCATGACCTTCTCGACGGTCTCGCCGAGCGCGGTTGGCGTGAACCGGCGCTGATCGAGCTGCACGTAGTGACGGTCGAGCAGCACCGAAATGATCTGCGCGTATGTAGACGGCCGCCCGATCCCGAGCCGCTCGAGCTCCTTGACCAGGCTGGCCTCGGAAAACCGCGGTGGCGGAGTGGTGAAGTGCTGATTCGGAGTTATTTCGACGACAGGGACCGCCTCATCCCTGGCGAGCTGCGGCAGCTCCTGCTCATCCTCCAACGGTTTGGCGTCGCCGTCCTCATGCGCCTCACGATACAGCGCCAGAAAGCCCTGAAACTTCACGACACTTCCGGTCGAGCGGAATAAATAACGGCCGAGGTCGAAATCGACGGTGGTAGTATCGAAGACGGCCGGCGCCATCTGCGATGCCATGAACCTCTGCCAGATGAGCTGGTACAGCTTGAACTGGTCGGCGTTGAGATATCGCTTGACTGCATCGGGACGCCGCGCCGGATCGGTCGGACGGATCGCTTCATGCGCGTCCTGCGTCTTGGCCCCGGTGCCCGCCTTGCCATAGAGTTGCGGCGCGGCGGCGACGAATTCGGCGCCGAACAGCGTCCTGAGGTAATCCTGCGCCTGACGCGCGGCGACATCCGAAATGCGCGTCGAGTCGGTACGCATGTAGGTGATGAGTCCCACCGCGCCTTCGTCGCCGAGGTCGATGCCCTCGTAAAGCGACTGCGCAACTCGCATGGTGCGCTTGGATCCAAAGCCAAGCTTTTTCGATGCTTCCTGCTGGATGGTGCTGGTAGTGAACGGAGCCGAGGGATTCTTGCGCCGTTCACGACGCTTTACATCGGTGACGGTGAAGGTGCGCCGCCCCTGGACGTCGGCCAGGATGCGCAGCGCGGATTCCTCGTCAGGAATCACCGGCTTGGCGCCATCGATCTGGTGCAGACGCGCGGTAAAGCGCTGAGCGGATTTCTCCAGCAGCGCCTCGATGGACCAGTACTCGACCGGCGTGAACGCCCGAACTTCCCGTTCGCGCTCCACGATGAGTCGAAGGGCCACCGTTTGAACCCGGCCGGCGGAGAGCCCTGTCTTCACCGTTTTCCAGAGGAGCGGACTGGCCTTGTAGCCTACCAGCCTATCGAGGACCCGGCGCGCCTGCTGCGCCTCCACCTTCCGCTCATCGATGACACCGGCGTTGGCGATGGCGGCGCGGACGGCGTCCTTGGTGATCTCGTGAAAGAGCACGCGGCGGATCGGCTTCCTGGAGCGCTTGACCTGCTCGGACACATGCCAGGCGATCGCTTCACCCTCGCGATCCGGGTCGGTGGCGACCAGAATCTCGCTTGCGTCCCGGGCAGCGCTCTGAAGCTCCGCGATGGTCTTTTGCTTCCCCTCGATAGGCACGAGATCCGGCTCGAACCCGCCCTCGATGTCTATGCCCAGCTTTTTCGGAGGCAGATCCATGATGTGCCCCACCGTCGCGCGCACCTTGTAGTTGCGCCCGAGATACTTGCTGATCGTCCGAGCCTTGGCCGGTGACTCCACGATCACGAGCGATGTCGAGCCGTTCGACGTTACGTCTGCGGAGCCCTCGTATTCCTCCGACAGCCGCTTGGTCCGGGCAGACTTCGCCACCCGGCCGGCGGCTTTCTTCGCGCCGGTCTTCGCGGTCTTTCGCGATCTGGTGGTTTTTTTCTGCGCCATCGTCCCGTTTCGCTATGCGTTCAGTGCGCGACGAAACCCATCCGGGTCTTGACGCTCCAATCAGGAACATTCTCAACGACTCAATGCAGCGTCGTTCCGTCGCCTGGCACTCCCTCATCCACCAACCCCACCCCTTCCATGAGCGCTCGAAGTTCATCGAGCGCGATTCGGCCATCGATCTGCGCCATCGCTCTCTCGATCACGTGCTCCAGTTCCGCGGGGTTCAGGATCCCTGCTCCACTGAGCGACAAGAGATGACCCCACGCTTCGGGGGCGAATCGTCCTCGCTCGTGAGGACCAAGTACTCTAAAGGTCATACCTTATATACTCCGCCCGGAATGGAATTGCGCTGCGCTTTCGCGGCGCACGCCTTCCCCGTATGAACTGGACGACTGCCAGGAGCCGTCGTTGCGCACCCGATCCCTCCCCCTATCCCAGGACTCTCCAGCGGGCAAACCTATGGGACCAATCCCTCCGAGACAAGCCACCCCTCACAGCACGTAACTACTTCATCTACAATAAGTTCCGCGTTGACTGTCAGATCGGCAGTCGAGTACGCCGCCTCGCGAGACTCTAGCAGCGCGCTGATCCGGGCCTGCAAGTCACCTCCGGCCAGCAGGGGCCGCGCGCTGCCCCCGCTGCGAACACGCTGGGCTGCAATCGCGGGCGCGACGCGCAGATATACCAGCCGGGCCGGCGGCCGAAGAATCGAAACCGTGGCCGGCCGGGTGATCCACCCCCCTCCTGGTGCGAAAATCAGCCTCTCTCGACCCCGCAGCTCGGCGGTGGCTAACGCTTCGAGATCTCGAAAGCGTTCCTCCCCCTTTTCCGCGAAGATCTCCGAGATCGGCTCGCCCGACCGACGCACGATCTCGGCGTCCAGGTCGACGAACATCCACCCCAGCCGGCTCGCCAGTTCGCGTCCGACGACGGATTTTCCCGAGCCTGGAAGTCCGGTGAGAATCACCTGCCGAACGTACTCGATCATCTACGCCATTAACCTAACGTTCGCCGTCAGCCGCGGGTCAGCGGCAAGTGGTTCGAAGCGCCTGCGAGGATACGGGGGCGTCACGCTGCACTCATTGCGCCCGCATCCGCGCGTCGACCACGGCCACGTACCCCGCGAGGTTGCGCTGGACTTCGCCCAACGAGTCGCCGCCGAACTTTTCCAATAGCGCTTCGGCGAGAACGAACGCGAGCATCGCCTCGGCGATCACGCCCATCGCCGGTACCGCGGTGACGTCGCTTCGTTCGGCGACCGCCGCGGCTGGCTCCCCGGTAGTGAGGTCTACCGTGGCGAGCGGACGCATGAGGGTGCTGATCGGCTTCATCGCCACCCGCAGCACCAGCGGCTCGCCGGTCGTCATACCACCTTCTAGCCCGCCGGCGCGATTGGAGCGGCGGCGCACTCCTCCCGTACCCGACCGGGAATCGTCTGCTTCAATCTCGTCGTGCACTTCGCTCCCCGGACGGCGCGCCGCCTCGAAGCCGAGCCCGATCTCGACACCCTTTACCGCAGGAATCGAGAGGATGGCGCGGCCGATGCGCCCATCGAGCTTGCGATCCCAACTGACGTGAGACCCGAGACCGGCCGGCAGTCCGGTGCAAACGACCTCGCAAATGCCACCTAACGTGTCACCGGCACGCTTGGCGGCATCGATGCGCTGGATCATTCGTGCCTCGGACTCGGCATCCAGTGTGCGTAGCGGGGACCGGTCGGCGGCATCGTTCAAGTTGCCGGGCAGCGGATCGGGGACGTTCGCCTCGACGCCGCCGAGGTGCACCAGGTGGCTGCCGATCGCCACGCCGACTTTACGCAGCAGTACCCTGCAGACTGCGCCGGCGGCCACCCGAGCGGTCGTCTCGCGAGCCGATGCTCGTTCGAGAATGTCACGCGCATCCGCTCGGTCGTACTTGAGCATCCCGGTGAGATCCGCATGGCCGGGCCTCGGGCGCGTAACCGCACGCTTCCGCGGCGACGGATCACCCTCGTGCGGGGCCGGATCCATGATTTCCTGCCAGTTCTTCCAGTCGCGATTCTCGATGAGCATCGCGATAGGCGAACCGATGGTCTCGCCGGCGCGCACTCCCGACAGGAATCGAACGGTGTCATGCTCGATTTGCATACGACGCCCGCGGCCATAGCCCTGTTGCCGCCTGGCAAGCTCCCCATCCACATCCGATCCGAGCAGCGGAAGCCCGGCCGGGATCCCCTCGATGACGGAGACGAGTGCGGGGCCGTGCGACTCTCCCGCCGTTGTAAAGCGAAGCATGCAC
>DATKDD010000248.1:0-4059 GCA_035512875.1 Gemmatimonadaceae bacterium
ACGGCGCGGATCGCCTCGGCGGCGGTTTCGCCGAGCGCCGCGGTCGGCTCGATGTGAACCAGCACTTCGGCGCGCGGATCGACCTCGTTGATCGCCGTCTCTACCTGTTCCGTGATCTCATGAGCCTGCGCGAAGCTGAGACCGCGCGTGGTGCCGACGACTATGTCGGCGAACACCTTTTGGCCGGACTCGCGCATCCTTACCGGTCGCGCGGTGAGCACACCAGGCACGGCCGCAGCCGCCCGGGTCATGCGCGTGGCCAGCTCGCCCGAGGCATGGTCGGTAAGCACGTTCACCGCACGGACCGCGAGCTTCCCGGCCATCACTATGATGATGAGCGCGACCACGAGAGCCGCCGCGGCATCGGCCTTCAAAAACCAGCTCGGCGCTCCGGCCGTCTCGCCATAGCTGGTGAGCGCGAGCCCGATCAGAACCACACCGGAGCTGAAGAAGTCCGCGCGAAAGTTGAGCGCGTCCGCCTCCAGTGCGCGGCTGTCGTACTTGAGCGCAGCGCGCGAAAGCGCCCGCGACCGCCAGACATCCACCACGATACTCGCGCCAATAATGACGAAGGCCCACGGCGACGGCCTCAGCTGAGAGCCGGCATCCGCAAGGCGACGGACCGACTCGTGGATGATTGCGCCGCCTGTGCCGAAGAGGAGGAGACTCTGGATCGTGGCCGAGAGATTCTCGAAGCGGCCATGACCATATGGATGATCGGCGTCGGGAGGTCGTGCTGAAACGCGCACCGAGACAGCCGTGATGAGCGACGCCAACGCGTCGAGTCCCGAGTGCGCCGCCTCCGAAAGCAAGCCGAGGCTGCCCGTCAACAGCCCGCCGACGAGCTTGACGACGGCCATCACGATCCCTATCGCCAGAGATCCCAGGGCGACCCGATCCTTCTCCGTCTGATCGGCGGTTCTGTCGCGGCTCACCATTCGCATGTCGGTTCAGAAGATGGAGATGGAGTTCGACCTTGGCGGATAGATACAGCCGGGAGCGGGGAGATCGTCGGTCTTTCTGCACCCGATCTTGTGTGAAAGATTAGGACAGACTAATATGTGGGACATGCAGCCCCACAAAAAGCACTTAGATGCTCCTAAACCCGCGGAGAAAAGCCCGTCCCCTGAGCGGCCCGAGCCGTCCAACGCCATCTCCCGGCGTCGGTTCGTCAGGGCCGGGATAGGCGCAGGAGCATTAGGCGTAGCCGCCGTCGGCCTCACCCAGGAATCAGAACGGATCATCAAAGGACCACGCACCGCGACCGCGGAGCTGGAGCCGCACACGCACGAGATGATGATGCCGTCCGTGGTCGGAGAAGTCGACCATGTAAAGAATCGCTTCAATCCCAGCGCGCTGCTCAGCGATTTCGACCAGGGCAAGATAACCACGCTCCCGACGGGGCAGATCCTGCACGAGTACGTGTTCGTAGTACAGAATCAGACGATCGAGATCGTACCCGGACTGGAGTTCGCCGCATGGACCTACAACGGCCGAATTCCAGGTCCTACGATCAGAGTGACCGAGGGTGACCGCGTGCGAGTCGCGCTCCAAAATGCCGGCGACCATGCGCACAGCATCCATTTCCACGGCGTTCACCCCGGAAATATGGATGGAGTATTCGATGCACAGTCGGGCGTGGTCGCGCCGGGAGGAACCTACGTCTACGAGTTCGACGCCGAGCCGTTCGGGACGCATCTCTACCACTGCCACACGGCGCCCCTGGCGAAGCACATCGCGAAGGGACTGTATGGCGCGTTCATCATCGATCCGAAAGGCGGAAGGCCCCCGGTGGATCGCGAGATGGTGATGGTGATGAGCGGGTACGACGTGGACTTCGACGGAGCAAACGACTTCTACCAGGTCAACGGAATCCCCTTCCACTACGACCACGACAAGAATCCCATCAAGCTGAAGGTCGGCGAGCGGGTCCGGATCCATCTCATCAACGCGCTCGAGTTCGACCAGAGCAACTCGTTCCATCTCCACGCGAACTTCTTCCACTACTACCCGACCGGTACCAGCATGACGCCGAGCGAGTTCACGGATACGGTGGCGCTGATGCAGGGGCAGCGCGGCATTCTGGAATTCTCCTACCGGTATCCGGGCCGGTACATGTTCCACGCGCACAAGACCGAATTCGCCGAGCTGGGTTGGACCGGCGTGTTCGACGTGGAGCCGTAGATGGTGGAAGCTTCGAAGAGCACCTCCAGAGGGCGCACGGCGCTCTTCCTGCTGGCGCCGCTTGCCGTCCTCGCCGCGGTCATCGCGCTGTTCATCTGGACGCGGGGCGCGGGGCTCAATGTCGTCCCCGCGGTGCCGATCGAAACCATGCAAGTAGGACGGACGATATTGCGGCCGGGGGAGATCGAGGTACATCTGCGCAACACGAGCCCGCAGGCGGTGAACATCTCCCAGGTCTCGATCAACGACGCGTTCTGGCCCTACACGCTCACGCCCGGGGGCGAGATACCGCGACTGGGATCGGCCGTGCTGAAGCTCCGCTACGTGTGGGTGCAGAGCGAGGCGTACGAGATCGGAATTTTCACCAGCAACTCGATTCCGTTCAGCGTGAGCATACCGGTGGCGACGGTGACGCCGAAGGCATCGGGCGCGACGCTGTGGAAATTCACGCTGATCGGAATTTACGTCGGGATCATTCCCGTTCTGCTCGGAATGTTCTGGCTGCCGGCGCTGAGGCGGCTTGGCTCGCGCGCCATGCTGTTCCTCATGGCCGCCACGGTGGGGTTGCTGATCTATCTGGGGGTCGACGCGACCTCGGAGGCCCTCGAGCTCGGCGGTGAGCTGCAGGGTGCGTTTCAGGGAACCGGACTGGTGGTGATCGGCATGGTAGGGACCTGGCTGCTGCTCCAGGCGGTGAGCATACGCCAGAAGTCGGTCGGGGGAAGTGCCGCGGGGCAGCGCATGACACTCGCCACGGTGATCGCGGTCGGAATCGGGCTGCACAATCTTGGAGAAGGACTTGCGATCGGCGCGGCGTACGCGATCGGCGCGGCCGCGCTCGGGACTTTCCTCGTCGTCGGCTTCATTCTCCAGAACATCACCGAAGGGCTCGGAATAATCGTACCGATCGCCAAAGACAAGCCGTCACTCCGCTCACTCGCGATTCTGGGAGTGATCGGCGGCGGTCCGGCCATTGTCGGCGCCTGGATCGGAGGGCTCGTATACTCGCAGTCGCTCTCGGTTCTCTTTCTCGCGATCGGCGCGGGGGCGGTGTTTCAGGTGGCGTACGAGATCGGTCGTAACCTCGTTTGGGGCACGAAAGCGTCGGGCGAGATGCCGGTGACGGTGTTCGCGGGTGTGGCCGCCGGCATGCTGGTTCTGTACGTTACCGGGATGGCGATCAAGTAGGGATGTGATGACACGCAGCGCCGCCGGCAAGCGCACGCCACCTCGCGATGCGGCCGCGGCCGGCCGCGGCGCCGCCGCGGCCGCGGATTCGGTCATCACGGGACCCGCCGAGGATTATCTCAAGGCGATTTACGAGCTCGAGCTGGCTGGAGGCGCGGCGTCGACGAACGACATCGCGCAGCGGCTGTCGTTCGCGCCGGCGTCGGTCACGGGGATGATCCGCCGGCTCGCCGACCACGGCCTGCTCGCGTACGAGCGCTACCGCGGCGTGACGCTCACGAAGGCGGGCCGGCGCGCCGCGTTGCGCACTCTGCGGCGGCACCGGATCATCGAGTCGTACCTGGTGGAGGCGCTCGGCTATCGCTGGGACAACGTGCACGACGAGGCCGAGCGGCTGGAGCATGCGGCGTCGGAGGAGCTGATCGACCGGATGGCCCAGGTGCTCGGCCGGCCGGCGGAGGACCCGCACGGCGCGCCGATCCCCACGGCGGAGGGGGAGGTGCGCGAGCGGCGGTTGCCGACGCTGCTCGAGCTGGAGCCGGGGCGGCGTGCCATCCTGCGTCGTTTCGCCGACGAGGACCCGGCCGCGCTCCGCTTCCTGGCTGGCCTGGACCTGCTGCCCGGAATCGAGGTCGAGCTCGTGGGCGATGCGGCGCCGGACGGTCCCGTGACGCTGCGGGTCGCCGG